>NZ_JBTJEQ010000016.1:0-96155 GCF_054456675.1 Jatrophihabitans sp. YIM 134969 | reverse complement strand
CGAACAGCCCGCTCTTGAGATCGGTCTTCTCGAACGAGAAACCCGCGTACGACTCGGGCATCGTCCCCTCGGGCTGACTCCCCAGGTCGATGGTGACGGGCACCGGGGGTGTCGGCGGTCCCGCCCGCGTCCCGGCCCGGCTCCGGGCTGGTGGTCTCGTCGCTCACGACAGCCCCACGCTCTTGAGGTCGGAGACCAGCCACTTCCCGTCGATGCGCTGCAGGGTCAGCTGCAACCGGGAGAACACGAACGGGGTGCTGGTGCCGTCGTCCGCCGTCTGCACGGTGTTGGTGACCACCAGGACCACGGCCTGCGACGCGGTCGACGACACCAGACCGGCACTCTGCACCGTGGCGGTGGCGTCCCGCTTGCCGGCGACCAGCTGCTTCTCCAGCTCGGCCTTGCGGGGCGCGAACTGCTCCTTGCCGTAGTCCGGGGTGAGGCTCGCGAGCGCGTTGGCGAAGTCCTGGTCGAACGACGCCCGCCGGAAGGTCTGCAGGTTGACCGCGGCCTGGCTCGCCGCGGTGACCGCGGCCTGCTGCTGGCCGGTCAGCCCGGCGATGGGGTCGGGTCGGGTCGCCGCCCAGAGGCCCACCATGGCCCCGGCGAACAGTGCCGCCACCACGACCGCGGCCATCAGCGGCCAGCGGCGGCGCCGACCGGTCGGGCGCTCCCGGCGCCGGCGCCCGGCCGCACGACCGGAGGCTGCGTGGGCTCCGGTCGGCTCGTCCCGGCTGTCGGTGTCGGTGTCGGTGTCCGTGTCGGTGTCGGCCACCTCGTCGGTGTCGTCGGCGGCGTGCCGACGCCGGTGCCGCCGTGACCGGTCCGAGGCGCCGGGTGTCGTCGGCTCGACCGCCGCCGGGTCCGTGCCGCCCTCGGAGGTCGCGGCGTCGTCCGGCGCGACCTCGTCGGTCGTGTCGGTGTCGGTCGCGGTGTCGCGGGTGGTCATCGGTCCCTTCGTGTCGGGCGGGCGGGCGCCGTCATGGATAGCGCATCACGCGTGGGTTCGCAGCGTCGCCACGGCGCGCCGCCAGGTGCGCTCAGGACAGCGGTCCGGTCAACAGGGACAGCCAGGACTTGTCGCCCAACACGCCCGCGGCGGCCGGCGACGACGACCCCGACGCGTCGCCACCCACCGCGACGCCCGGCAGGGACGTCCCGGGGATGGTCTGGATGCCCGCGGCCCGCGCCGCCGCGGCGTCGACCTTCGGGTAGACGTAGCGGCCGGTGTCGCCGGTGTAGATCGGGTCGCCACCGGGCGCGTTCTGGGCGCCGCGCACGTTGATGCCGGCGCTCGCCGACGACGTGCACCGGGCCGAGGTGTTCACGGTCGCGGGCGAGGTGTCGTTCGGGTAGCGCTTGTCGGTGCCCTGGTAGCCCGCGGTGCAGTCGGGTGGGTCACCGAGGTTGAGCACGAGCCCGAAGTGGGCGGTGCCGTCGCCCGGCAGCACCGTGAGCCCGCCGGCCACCGCCAGGGGGTAGATGTAGAGGATCGCCCGCACCGAGTCGAGCTTGGGCACCACGACCCCGTTGACCGTCACCAGGTTGGCCAGCAGCACCCCGAGGTCGTCCTGGTTGCTCTTCACGAACTGGGAGATGATCTGCAGGTCGCTCGGGCCGTCGTCGAGCAGACCACGCAGGTCGTTGTCCGACGACTTCAGCGTCGAGCTCAGCAGGTTGAGGCTCTTGGCCCAGCTGGCGAAGTTGGTGCCGACCTCGAGCTGGGTCTGGAGCACCGGCCCGCTCTGGTTGATGAGCGCGATCGTCTTGTCGAGGTTGGCGGTCGCCGCCTGCTGCAGCTTCGATCCCTGGTCCAGGAGCGCCTGCAGGGCCGGCCCGCGGCCGTTGAACGCCTGCCCGAGTTCGCCGACGACCGTCGACACGTCGTCGGTGTCCACCGAGGTCACCAGCGAGTCGAGGTTCGACAGCAGCACCTGGGTCGGCACCGGCAGGATGTTCCGGTTCATCGGCAGGGTGGCGCCGTCGTCGAGGTACGGGCCGTTGTCGGTCTGCGGGCGCAGGTCGACGTACTGCTCGCCCACGGCCGACCGGTTCGACACCGCGGCGATGGTGTTCACCGGGATCTCGGGCTTGCGGCAGTTCTCGATGTCGAGCGCCACCTGCACGCCGTCGGGGAGCAGGGTCAGCTCGCCGACCCGCCCGACCGTGACGCCGTTGTAGGTGACCTCGGCGCCGGTGAAGATGCCGCCCGAGTCGGGGAAGTCGGCCTTGATCGTGCACGACGACGTCTGGAACAGCGAGGTGCCGATGCCGGCGTAGCTCGCCCCGACGTAGGTGACGCCGAGCAGCGCGATGACGACGAACGCCAGCAGCTGGATGCGGACGGTGCGGGTGATCATCGGCCGCTCACCGCCGCGACGCCCGGGACGGCCGGCAGGGCGCCCACGCCCGCAGCCTGTCCGCTCCTCGCGGCGGCCGAGGTCGGCACCGGGCTGTCGAGCCCGCACTCGGAGGTGGCGTCCGGCGGGCAGGTCGAGCTCAGCAGGTTCGACAGCAGGTCGGCGAGGTTGGCGTCGAGGCTGACGATGAGGTTGGTGTAGTCGCCGCCGACCGCGTTGGTCGCGGTCCGCGGGAACGGGTAGGTGCCGAGCACCTCGAAGCCCTTCCCGAGGTCGTCGCCGGCCTTGGTCAGCTGCTCCAGGGTCGGCTGCAACGAGTTGAGGGCCGAGAGCAGGTTGTCGGTCGAGCCGTTGATGACCCGGGTGGCGGTCCCGGACAACCGGTCGAGCCCGGTGAGCAGACCCACCAGGTTGTCGCGCTCGGAGGCCAGCACCTGCAGCGCCCCCGGCAGCGTGTCGAGCGTGCCGACGAGGATCTGCTTCTGCGTGTTGAGGGTCGCCGCGAGGGTGTTCAGCTTCTCGATCGCGCCGGTGATGACGGTGCGCTGGTCGTTCAGCTCGCGCGTGATGGTGTCCAGCCGGGTGAACAGGTCACGGATCTTGGCCGTGTTCTCGCCACCGAGTGCTGCGTCGAGTTCCTTGGTGATGGTCTGGATCTGGTTGAGCCCGCCGCCGTTCAGCAGCAGCGACAGTGCGCCGAGCACCTCCTCGATCTGGGTGTTGGCGCCGGTCCGGGTCAGCGGGATGTCGTCACCGCTCTCGAGCCGGCCGCTCGGGGCGCCGTCGGTCGGCTGTTCGAGGGCCACGTACTTCTCGCCCAGCAGCGAGGTCTGGCTGATCTCGGCGCGGGCGTTGGCCGGCAGGTCGACGTCGCCGTTGACCAGCACGGTCACGGTGGCGTGCCAGTCCGACAGCATCACGCTCTCGACCCGCCCGACCGCGACGTCGTTGACCTTGACGGCCGACTGCGGCACGAGGTCGAGGACGTTGACGAACTGGACCGTGACACGGATCGGGTGGTCGCCGACGTCGGCGCCGCCGGGGAGCGTGACGCTGTAGAGGCCACGGAACCCGCACCCGGTCAGGGAGAGCACGGCGAGCAGGGTGACGCCCAGTGCGCCCAGGACACGCTTGGTCACGGCCGTCACCCCAGCCCCGGGACCGTGGGCAGACCGATGCGCGGCAGGGTGCCGCCCCCGGTCGTGGAACCCGACTCGGTGCTCGACAGCAGCGGCGGCAACCCCGGGATCGACGGAAGCGGCGGCAGGCCGACGGGCAGGCCGGGGATGGTCGGCGTGGCCGGCAGTGCGTTGAGGACGGCCGCACAGATGGCGTCGAGGCGGGTGGCCCCGGCGATGATCTTGTAGATGCCGCCGACGAGCTGGATGCCGCTGAGCGCCGTGCCGTCCAGCAGGGCCTGGCAGATCTGACCCGGGTCGAACAGGCTCGCGATGTTGGCGCGGACGTCGAGCGTGCCCGAGCTCGGGTTGTAGGTGTGGGCGAGGTTCGACAGCGCGACCGGCGCGACGGCGAGGATCTCCCGCAGTGCCGCCTGCTTCTTCGACAGCACACCGGTCACCTGGGCCAGCCCGCGCACGTCCTTGGCGAACACGTCCTGGTTCTTCTGCAGGAACGCCGCCACCTGGGTCAGAGCCTGCCGCAGGTTGGTGATGGCCGAGGCGAGCGAGGCCCGTTCGTCGGCGAGGTCGCCCGCGACGGTGTCCAGCAGCTGGTTGACCTTCACCACCTGGGCGTCGCTGTCCTGCAGCGCCTTGGTGAAGGTCTGCAGGTTCGCGACGGTCCCGAACAGGTCGTCGCGGCTGGTGGCGAGCGTGGTCACGGCCTGCGAGAGGTTGGTGATCGTCTGGCCGAGGGCGGTGCCGTTGCCGTCGAGGTTCTTCGCACTGGTGGCGAGCAACTCGGACAACGCACCGTTCTTGTTGGCGCCGGCCGGACCGAGGGCGGTCGTGACCTGGTTCAGCGCTTTGTAGATGTCGTCGAGTTCGACCGGGGTCGCGGTGCGGTTGCGCGGGATCACGGCGCCGTCGGCCAGTTGCGGGCCGCCCGTGTACACCGGCGCCAGCTGGACGTACCGGTCGCTGACCAGGCTCGGCGGCACGATGGTGGCGATGGCGTTGGCCGGGAGCGCGCGGTCCTTCTCGACCTCCATGGCGATGTCGACCCCGGTGCCCTTCGGCGTCACCTTCGTGACCTTGCCGATCTTGACGCCGAGCATCCGGACGTCGGACCCGGGGTACATCCCGACCGCGCTGGAGAACTGGGCGCTGACCTTCTTGGTCGGCGAACCCGCGAGCAGGTAGATCAACCCACCGGCCACCACGACGACCACGAGGAGCAACCCGATGATCCGCGCGATGCGGGTGCCGGAGGGCAGCAGTCTGTCCTTGAGACTCATCCGGTCGGCACCCCGCTCACGCCGAGACCCGGCAGACCCTGCAACACGAAGCTCGCGTTGAAGTTCTGGATGTAGGTGTCGAACCAGCGGCCGCTGCCCAGGGTGTTGGCGAACACCCGGTAGAAGGGCGCGAGCAGCCCGAGCCCGCGGTCGATGCTGTCGAGGTTGCTGGTGAGGATGCCGATGACGCCCGAGAGCTGGTCGAGCGCCGGCCCCAGGGTGGCGTCGTTGTCGGCGACCAGTCCCTCGAGCTGGATGGCCAGCGCCGAGGTGTTGGTCAGCAACATGCGGATGGCGTCCCGACGTTGGTTGAGCTCGTCGAGCAGCAGGCTGCCGTCGTCGATGAGGCGCTGCAGGTCCGCGCTGCGGTCGGCGAGGATCCCGGTGACGTTGTTCGCGGCGGCGAGCAGCGAGCGCAGCTGGGCGTCGCGGGAGGCGACGGTCTGCGAGAGGCGTGACAACCCGTCGAGCACGCCGCGGATCGACTCCGGGGTGTCCTGGAACGCCGACGACAGGGACGTGAACGCCTTCGCCAGCTGGTCGCTGTCGATGGCGTCGGTGGTCTCGGTCAGCTGCTGGAACGCCGGGTAGATGTCGAACGGCGACACGGTGCGGTCGACCGGGATGGTGGAGTCGGGGTTCTGCTCCTTGCCGCCCCGCACGTCGAGTGCGAGGTACTTGCGCCCGAGCAGCGTCTTGATCTCGATCGACGCGGTGGTCTCGTCGCCGACGAACTGGTTCTTGACCCGGAACGTCACGTCCACGGTGGTGTCCCCGAGCTCGACCGCGTCGACCTTGCCGACGCGCACCCCGGCGATGCGGACCTCGTCGCCCGCGCGCAGACCCGCGGCCTCGGTGAACGCGGCGGTGTAGACGGTGCCGCCGCCGATGATCGGCAGGTCGTCGGAGTTGAACGCGCCGAACACCAGGATCGCGATGACCACGATGCTCACCGCGCCGATGACGACGGGGTTGCGCGAGCTGAACGACCGCCCGGTCGGCGCCTTGCGCGTCTTCATGCCGGTCATCCGTTGCACCGACTCGAGGCGGTCGTGATGTTGGGCGACAGCGAGATCGGCCCCAGCGTGAGCGTGGCGTTGAACTCGCAGAGGTAGAAGTTGAACCACGAGCCGTAGGTGGCGGTGCGGGTCAGCGCCGCGACCTTGACCGGCAACCGCTGCAGGACACCCGAGTAGACGTCGGACTGCGCGTTGATGTTCTTCGACAACGCCTGGACGTCCTTGATGTCCTGGGCGAGCGGCGGGCGGATGACCTGCAGGAAGCCCGCCGTGGTCGAGGTCAACGCGTTGATGCCGTCGAGGCTCTGCCCGATCTGCACGCGGTCCTGCGCGAGGCCGCCCACCCAGCTGCGCAGCTGCGTGATGAGGCTGTTGAGCTGGGTGTCGCGGCTGTTGACGGTGGTGAGCAGCGAGTCGAGGTTGGTGATGAGGTTGCCGATCACCGCGTCCTTGTCGGCGATGGCGTCGGTCAGCTGCGCGGTCTGCTCGAACAACGCGCTGATCGTGCCGCCCTGCCCCTGGAAGATGTCGATGATCTCCTTGGACAGGTCGTTGATCGAGGTGGCGTCGAGACCCTCGAACAACGGCTTGAACCCGGCGAACAGCACCGTGAGGTCGAGCGCGTTGCGGGTCTGCGACACGGGGATCTCGGCGTTCGCCGCGAGCGTCGTGCCCGGCGCGCCCGCGCCCTGCGAGATGTCGAGGTAACGCTGACCGACCAGGTTGCGGTACTTGATCGCGGCGATCACGGAGGTCGGCAACGGCCGGCTCTTGACGACCGAGAACGACACCTCGGCCTGGTTGTGGTCGACCACCGCGATGCGCTCGATCTTGCCGACCTGCACACCGGCGACGCGGACGTCGTCGCCGACCAGCAGCCCCGTGACGTCGGTGAACCGAGCCCGGTAGGTCGAGGCGTCCTCACCGCCGGTGTTGCCGATGGTCGCGACGAGCACGTAGGTGGCCAGCACCGTCACCACGACGAACGCGATGAGCTTGATCAGCGGCGCCAGGATCCCTCGGGCGTTGCTCATGATCCGCTCACCTCGCTCCCCCGCAGGATCGGGCCGGCGAGCACGGTCGCGATCGGCGGCACCGCGCCCGGGCTGACACCCAGCGGGCCCGCGATGAGCGCGTTGATCGTGCGGGTCTCCGAGGTCGAGCCGCTGGTGGCGATCGAGGCCTGTTCGGCCGTCGAGAGGGCGCCGCCTCCCTGCGCTGCGCGCAGGACGCTGGGCAGCGCGCCGGAACTGGCGTCGCCGACCGCGGCGGCGCCGTCGAGCCCACGGCCCTCGCCGTAGCCCTCGGCCGGGAACGGCACGGTCGGGTTGGGCAGTCCCTGGCAGTCCGGGCCCGGGATGGTGCCGAACCGCGGGGCGTCGGCCGGGACGTACTTGCCCCGCGGCTTGACGACCTCGAGGGTGATGTTGAGGGCCCGCGGACCGGAGCTCTGACCGCCGAACGCCGACTCGAGGCGCTTCTCGCTGAGGGCGAGACCGGCGGCGAGGCACGGGTACTCGGGCGAGTACTCCGCGAGGACGTCGAGCAGCTTGGCCGAGCCGTCGGCCACCGTGATCAACCGGTCGCCGTTGGCGTCGAGGAAGTCCTTCAGGGTCTGGGCGGTCTGGGTGCCGTTGACCAGCAGACCGTCGAGCTGGGTGGCCTTCTCCGAGATCGTGCGCGAGGTGGTCTGCAGGTTCGACAGCGTCGCGAGCAGGTCGGGCGCGACCCGGTTGTAGAGCGTCGAGACCTCACCCAGCTTGCCGAGGTCGTCGAGCAACTGCGGGACGGCCGGTTCGATGCCCTTGAGGTACTCGTCGAGCGCCGCGAGGTTGGCGCCGAGCTCCGCGCCTCGGCCGGAGAGGGCGGTGGCGAGGGCGTTGAGGGTGGCGTTGAGCTCGGCGGGCTTCACCGCCTGCAGCAACGGCAGGACGTCGTTGAAGACCTTCTCCAGCTCGATGGCGGAACTCGAACGGTCCTGCGGGATGACGTCGCCCGCCTTGATCGCCGCGTCGGGTGCGGACGGCAGGATCAGGGCGACGTACCGCTCCCCGAACAGGGTCTTGGGCAGCAGCTGCGCCGAGACGTTCGCGGGGATCAGCTTGGTCATGTCGGGCTTGAGCGACAACGTGATGTCGGCGCCCTCGCCGCGGGAGCTCACCGAACGCACCTCGCCGACGATGATGCCGCGCAGCTTGACGTCCGACTGCGGCTGCAGCTGGTTGCCGACGCTGTCGGTCTGCAGCGTGACGTCGGTCGTCGAGGTGAACGCCTTCTTGTAGAACGCGACCGACAACGACAGCAAGGCCAGCACGACGACGATCAGCAGCACGCCGAGCGAGCGGCGCTTGAGGACCCTCCCCACCGATTCCGCGGCCATCGCTACCCCGCGATCCGCACGCTGGTGTTGGCACCCCAGATGGCCAACGAGAGGAACAGGTCGAGGACGTTGACCGTGACGATCGAGGTGCGCACCGCGCGACCGACGGCGACGCCCACCCCCGCGGGACCACCCTTGGCCGTGTAGCCGTAGTAGCAGTGGGTCAGGATGATGACCACGGCGAAGACGAGCACCTTCATGAACGACCACAAGACGTCCTGCGGTGGCAGGAACAGCCGGAAGTAGTGGTCGTAGGTGCCCGTGGACTGCCCGTACTGCACGGTGGCCACGAACCTGGTCGCGAAGTAGGAACTCAGCAGGCCGATGACGTAGAGCGGGATGACCGCGACGAACCCGGCGATGATCCGCGAGGTCACGAGGAACGGCAGCGACGGCACGGCCATGACCTCGAGCGCGTCGATCTCCTCGCTGATCCGCATGGCGCCCAGCTGGGCGGTGAAGCCGCACCCGACCGTGGCCGAGAGCGCGAGGCCCGCGACGAGCGGGGCGATCTCGCGGGTGTTGAAGTACGCGGAGAGGAACCCGGTGAACGCGCCGGTGCCGAGCTGGTCGAGGGCCTGGAAGCCCTGCAGGCCGACCTCCGTGCCGGTGAAGAACGCGAGGAACGTGATGACGCCGACGGTGCCGCCGATGACCGCGAGTGCGCCGGTGCCGAAGGTGACCTCCGACAGCAGCCGCAGGACCTCCTTCTTGTAGCGACGCAGCGTGCGCGGGGTCCACGCGATCGCCTTGACGTAGAAGGCCATCTGGTCGCCGAGGTCGTCGAGGACCGACAACGGCTTGTCCACGACCTTGCGGCCGACGGCGAAGGTCCGCACGCGGACGTCGGAGAGGGCCATCAGACCGCGCCCCCTGGGCGCCGCTCGTCGCGAGCGTTGGTCAGGTGCGCCGAAGGCAAGGCGGAGGAGGAGTCAGGTACCGCGGTTGTACCTGCGACGACGACAACGCAGCCAGCGGTGTGCCTGGGCGTCGCGCAGCAGAGCATGCGCTCAGGGGTCGTGGTCATCACGACCCCTTCGGCGGCACGAGCTGGAAGTACACGGCCGTGATGACGAAGTTGACGAAGAACAGCAGCAGGAACGTGATGACGACGGCCTGGTTCACGGCGTCGCCGACGCCCTTGGGGCCGCCGCCGGCGTTGAGACCCTTGTAGCTCGCGACCACGCCGGCGATCAGACCGAACAACAGGGCCTTGATCTCGGCCGTCCAGAGGTCGGACAGCTGCGCCAACGCCGAGAAGCTCGCGAGGTACGCGCCGGGCGTGCCGCCCTGCAGGATGACGTTGAAGAAGTAGCCGCCTGCGACGCCGACGACCGACACCAGGCCGTTGAGCAGCGTCGAGACCAGCATGCAGGCGAGCACCCGGGGGACGACGAGGCGCTGCACCGCGGAGATGCCGAGCACCTCCATGGCGTCGATCTCGTCGCGGATCTTCCGGCTGCCGATGTCGGCGCAGATGGCCGAACCGCCGGCGCCCGCGATGAGCAGCGCGCAGACGATCGGGCTGGCTTCACGCAGGATCGCCAGCACGCTCGCGGCGCCGGTGAAGCTCTGCGCGCCGAGCTGGCGGGTGAGGCCGCCGAGCTGCAGGGCGATGACGGCGCCGAACGGGATGGCGACCAGCGCGGTCGGCAGGATCGTCACGCTCGCGATGAACCACGCCTGCTGGATGAACTCGCGCAGCTGGAACGGGCGCTTGAACGTCAACCGGACGACGTCGAGGAACAACGCGAACAGGCGTCCGGTGTTCGCCACCCCGGCGGTCGGGGAGAAGCTGCTCATGCGCGGCGCATCAGGGTCGTCGTCGACTCGGGCTGCGGCTCAGCGGGACTGACCGTCGGACTGGGTGGCCGGAGCCTGGTCCCGTGCAGCGTCGTCGTGGGCAGCGTCGTTCTGGACGCCCTCGTTCTGGACGCCCTCGTTCTGAGGCGTGTGCGGCGGCTGGCCGCTGCCCACGGCGGCCGGACCGACCGGACCACCGTCGGTGCCGTACGTGCCCAGTTCCTCGTCCGCCGGCGGCAGCACGAGGGTGCCCTCGGGGTGGTCGAGCTCCGACTGCCCGTTCTGCTGGGGCTGCCCGTTCTGCTGGGGCTGCCCGTTCTGCTGGGGCTGCCCGTTCTGCTGGCCGTAGTCCTGGACCTGCCCGAGGCCCTGCCCCTGGTCGCTGCCCACGGGGGCGGCGGCGCGGTCGGGCTGGCTCGGCCACGGCTGCGGCCGCCGGTGCGGCGTGTTCTGGTTCCGGGGCGGCAGCGGGGCGGTGCGCTGCGCGGCGTCGCCGTCCTTCAGCCAGGTGCTCGGGGCGCGGTCGGGCGCGACCCCGTTCGCGGCGCCGCGCACGACCTGGGCGTCGGCGTCGAGCGAGGCCCGGATGACCTCCTGGGCCTTCTCCGGCAGCGTGTGCAGCAGCTCCATGACCCGCGCCTTGCGGCGTTCGGCCGCGGCCCGCGGCGGCAGGCCGGGGCTCGGCTCGAGCTGGGGCGGCACACCGGAGCCGCTCGCGCCCTTGGGACCGGTGCCGGGCGCCGGTGGGCCGTCGTCCTCCAGAGCGGCGAGTTCCGCGGCCACCTGGCTCGCGTCCTTCTCCTCGCTCATGCCGATCGGTCCTTCGCGGCGGCCGTTGAGGAACTGCTTGACCACGGCCTCCTCGGAGGTCAGCAGGACCTCGCGCGGGCCGAACATCACCAGGTTGCGGCGGAACAGCAGCCCCAGGTTGTCCGGCACGGTGCGGGCGGTGCCGATGTCGTGGGTGACGATGAGGAACGTGGCGTCGGTCTGGGCGTTGAGGTCGACGATGAGCTGGTTCAGGTAGGCCACGCGGACCGGGTCGAGACCGGAGTCCGGCTCGTCGAACAGGATGATCTCGGGGTCGAGGACCAGGGCGCGGGCGAGGCCCGCACGCTTGCGCATACCGCCGGAGATCTCGCCGGGGAGCTTGGACTCCGACCCCGCGAGGCCGACCATGTCCATCTTCTCCAGGACGATGTCCTTGATCTCCTTCTCACCCTTCTTCGTGTGCTCACGCAGGGGGAAGGCGATGTTGTCGAACAGGTTCATCGAGCCGAACAGCGCGCCGTCCTGGAACAGGACGCCGAACAGCTTGCGGGTCTCGTAGAGCTCGTGCTCGCGGCAGTGCGCGAGGTCGACGTCCTTGATGAAGATCGAGCCGCGGTCGGGCTTGAGCAGACCGACGAGGGACTTGAGGAACACCGACTTGCCGGTGCCGGACGGGCCGAGCAGGACCGAGATCTCGCCCGGCGGCAGCGTGAGGGTGACGTCCTCCCAGATCATCTGCTTGCCGAACGACTTGGTCAGGTTCTCGACCGCAACCTCGACGCCCAAGGCGGGACTCCCTCTTCTGCCGGTCTCGACGAACGCTGATCAGTGCCCAGGGGGCGGCAGGACGCCACCACCCGGTGGTGACACGCCGGGCACGTCGCTGCAACGTACCCGCAACCGGCGGTATCCCGCACCAGTAGACGTCACGAGTCGGCCGGGTACGGGCCGGGGCGGTCACGGTCGCATACCGATGCGGTCAGCGCTCGGTGGGCAGCACCCGCCGACGCGTGATCCACACACCCCCCAGACGACAGAAGTGCAGTGTCTGGTCACTCGTCGAGCCGGCGAGCCACCAGACCCTGCACGTCTGTGAGTCGGGGAAGGCCTGGCGACGCCGTCCGGAGCCGGAAGCGGACAGCACAGCGGCCGCGGGCCGTCCCACTGGAGTGGGACGACCCGCGGCCGCGGGTGTGGTGCAGGTGGTGCCGAGGTCGAGCGGTCCTACTTGAGGGTGACCGTGGCGCCGGCGCCCTCGAGCTGCTCCTTGGCCTTCTCGGCGGCCTCCTTGGTGGCCTTCTCGAGAACCGGCTTCGGCGCGCCGTCGACGAGGTCCTTGGCCTCCTTCAGGCCGAGGCTCGTGAGGGCACGCACCTCCTTGATGACCTGGATCTTCTTGTCGCCGGCGGCCTCGAGGATGACGTCGAACTCGTCCTGCTCGGCAGCTTCCTCGGCGGGGGCGGCACCGGCGCCGCCACCGGCCGCGGCGACCGCGACGGGGGCAGCGGCGGTGACGTCGAAGGTCTCCTCGAACTGCTTCACGAACTCGGAGAGCTCGAGCAGCGTCATCTCCTTGAACGCGTCGAGCAGGTCGCTGGTGGCGATCTTCGCCATGGTGGTTCCTCTCATTCGGCCCATGAGGGCCGGGTCTGTGGTGCGGTCAGGGTGTGTGACGCCGTCGGGCGTCACGGTCGTGCTGTCGGGCGGTCACCCGACCGTGGAACTAGGAGATCTCGCCGCCACCGGCCTCGACGGCGCCGCCGTCGACAGCGGCCGGGTCGCCGAGCTCCGGGGTGTCCTGCTCACCGGCGGTCGGCACGTCGGCCTTGGCGGCCTCGGTGTCGGTCGACGGGTCGTCGCTCTCGGGCACGCTCGCGGCGGCGGCCGTGAGGTCGCCCCCGTCCGTGTCCCCGGCGGCGTCGGACGCACCGGCGTCGGCCGGCTTCTTGTCCTGCAGGGCCGCGGCGAGCCGCGCCATCTGCGACAGCGGGGCCTGGAACAGACCCGCCGCCCGCGTCGGCAGCGCGACCAGCGCACCGGCCAACTTCGCCAGCAGCACCTCGCGCGACTCCAGGTCGGCGATGCGGCTCACCTCGGACGCGGAGAGCGTCTTGCCCTCCATGACACCGCCCTTGACGACCAGGACGGGGTTCGCCTTGGCGAAGTCCCGCAGTCCCTTGGCGGCATCGACCGGGTCACCACTGATGAACGCGATCGCCGTGGGGCCGACGAGCAACGACTCGTCGATCTCCACGCCGGCCTCGGTCGCGGCCCGCTTGGTGAGCGTGTTCTTGACGACGGCGTAGGTCGTGTCCCGACCCAGTGCGCGCCGCAGCTCCGACATCTGCTTGACCGTCAACCCGCGGTACTCGGTGACGACGGCGGCCGACGACGACTTGAAGTGCTCGGTGATCTCCGCGACGGCGGCGGTCTTCTCGGCGTTGGGCATGCGACCTCCTCTCGTGTGTCTCGGGCCGGTCGTTTCCCGGGCCCGGACAACACGAACGCCCCCGGCGCAGGCGCCAGGGGCGTGGAGGCCGACGTGACGAGCACGGTCGGACCCGCATGCCCAGCCTGCGCGGGACGTCCCTGTCACGAGGGACCTTCGGCCGCGTGTGGACACGCGACGACCAGCGGTCTTCGGTTGGATCGCTCCCCACGGTACGCGAGCGGGGCCCTCCCCCGCCAATCCCGGTCGCCGGGGGCTCGCGCGAGGATGACCGACGTGGCCCACGACGTCGACCGTGTCCGTTCCTGGTTCCCCGCGCTCGCCGGCGGGACGGCCTACTTCGACGGGCCGGGCGGCTCCCAGGTGCCGGAACAGGTCGCCGCCGCGGTCGCGGGGACCTTGGTCGCCGGGATCGCGAACCGCGGCCGGGTCACCGCGGCCGAACGCCTGGCCGACGACATCGTGCTCGGCGCCCGCCGCGCGGTGGCCGACCTGCTCGGAGCCGACGCCGGCGGGGTGGTCTTCGGCCGGTCCATGACCCAACTGACCTACGACCTCGCGCGGACGCTCGCCGCCGGGTGGTCGACCGGTGACGAGGTGGTGGTCACCCGCCTGGACCACGACGCCGACATCCGGCCGTGGGTGCAGGCCGCCGAGCGGGTCGGGGCGACCGTCCGCTGGGCCGACTTCGACCCGGCGACCGGCGAGCTCCCGGTCGAGGCCGTCACGTCGCTGGTCGGCGCGCGGACCCGGTTGGTCGCGGTCACCGCCGCGTCGAACCTGCTGGGCACCCGCCCCGACGTCGCGGCGATCGCCGCGGCCGCGCACGACGCCGGTGCGCTGGTGTTCGTCGACGGTGTCCACCTCACCCCGCACGCGTCCGTCGACGTCGCGGCGTTCGGCGCCGACTTCTACGCGTGTTCGCCGTACAAGTGGCTCGGACCGCACCTGGGCGTGTTGGCCGCGTCGCCCGCCCTGCTCGACACGCTGCACCCCGACAAGCTGCTGCCCTCGAGCGACGCTGTGCCCGAACGCTTCGAACTCGGCACGCTGCCCTACGAGCTGCTGGCGGGCACCACCGCGGCGGTCGATGTGCTGGCCGACCTGGACCCGGAGGCGACCGGCACCCGCCGCGAACGCCTGGTGACCTCGATGACCTCGCTCGAGGCGCACGAACAGGCGTTGTTCGACCGGCTGCTCGACGGTCTCGCGGCCATGCCGCACGTGACGTTGCACGGTACACCGGTCCACCGCACGCCCACCGCCCTGTTCAGCGTCGACGCCCACTCCGGCGCGCAGGTGCACGCGGCCCTCGCCGAGCGTGGCGTCAACACCCCGGCCGGCAGCTTCTACGCGCTCGAGGCGTCGCGCCACCTCGGCCTCGGCGACGCCGGTGCCGTCCGCGCGGGCCTCGCGCCGTACACGAACGCGGACGACGTCGAGCGTCTGCTGGCCGGCGTGCGCGCGCTGGGCTGAGCCCTACGCGCCGTCGACCGCGTCGACGACCACGACGGTGACGTTGTCGTGTCCGCCGCCGTCGAGCGCGGCGGCGACGAGCGCCTCGGCCGCGGCCTGCGGGTCCTCGACACCAGCCAGGACCTGCGCGATCGCCGCGTCGTCCACCTCGCCGGTCAGGCCGTCGGAGCACACGACGAACCGGTCGCCGCCGACCGGTTCGAGGATGACGACGTCGACCTCGGGCGGCGGTGCCGACCCGATCGAGCGGGTGATGACGTTGCGGGCCGGGTGGACGCGCGCCTCCTCCGGGGTGAGCCGGCCCGCGTCGACCAGGGCCTGCACCTCGGAGTGGTCGACGGTGACGGGGGTGAGCGCGCCACCGTCGAGGCGGTAGACCCGCGAGTCCCCCACGTTGAACACGGCGAACCGTGCGACACCGCCCGTGTCGACGATCGCGACGCCGGTGAGCGTGGTTCCCATGCCGTGCAGGGACGGGTCGGCGTCGGCCCGCCGCACCACCTCGGCGTTGGCGCGCCCGACGGCGGCGACGACGTCGTCGGGGGCGAGGACCTCGCGGCGGGCGAGCTCGGCGAGGGCCTCGACGGCCAGGGCGCTCGCGGTGCCACCACCGAGGTGACCGCCCATGCCGTCGGCCACGGCGACCAGGTGCGGGGCGGCGAAGAAGGAGTCCTCGTTCCCGGCGCGGACCAGGCCGACGTCGGTGGCGGCGCCGGTGGTGAACCTCATCGGTGCCGCCTCTGCTCGGGGAGGGTCGTCACACTCCCACACTGCCCTGCCGGGTCGCTACCGTCACCCCGACCCGCGCGGCCACGACCGTGCCGACCCCGGGAGGACCGCCGTGACGACCCTGCTGCGACCGATGCGCGGCCGCGACGTGACCGAGCGCCACCGGGCGTCGACACCTCTCGAACTGTTCTTCGACCTGACCTTCGTCGTCGGGGTGTCGTTCGCGGCCGAGGGCTTCGCGCACGAACTCGAGATCGGCGACGGCGGGCACGGCCTGCTCGTCTTCGTCATGGTGTTCTTCGCGATCTGGTGGGGCTGGATGAACTTCACCTGGTTCGCCTCGGCGTACGACACCGACGACTGGCTCTACCGCGTCGTCACGCTGGTGCAGATGTCCGGCGCGCTCGTGGTGGCGGCCGGTGTGCCCCGGGCGCTGGAGTCCGAGGACTTCACCGTGATCGTCGTCGGCTACCTGATCATGCGGTTGGCCATGGTGTTCCAGTGGTTGCGCGCCGCCCGCTCCGACCCCGAGCACCGGACGGTGGCCCTGACCTACGCGGTGGGTGTCGCCGCGGTGCAGGTGCTGTGGGTGCTGCGGTTGTGGCTGCCCGACGACCTCGCCGTCGCCTCGTTCTTCGTGCTGGCCGTGGCCGAGGCCGCGATCCCGTTCCTCGCCGAACAACGCCAGATGACGCCCTTCCACACCGGTCACATCGCCGAGCGGTACGGACTGTTCACCCTGATCGTCCTGGGCGAAGGCGTGCTCGCGACCGCCAAGTCCGTCGTGGCCGCGGTCGACGAGGGCGAGCACGTGGCCGAGCTCGTGGTGCTCGCCGCGCTCGGGCTGGTCGTCGTGGCCGCGATGTGGTGGGAGTACTTCCAGGTCGAGACGGTCGAGACGCTCGTCGGCTTCGGCCGCACCATGACGTTCGGCTACCTGCACTACCTCGTGTTCGCTGCGGCCGGTGCGGTGTCCGCCGGCCTCGAGGTGCAGATCGCGCAGATCGCCGGGCACAGCGAGGCCTCCGACACCGTGACCGGGTTGGCGCTCGGTCTGCCGGTTGCGATCTTCGTGCTCGTCGTGTGGTTCCTCCTGGTCCGCCCGAACGTGTCCACGCGCGCCGGTGCGGTCTGCCCGGTCGTCGCGGTGCTCGCCGCGGCGGCCGGAGCGTTGCCCACTGCACCACTCGTCACCACGGCCGTGATCGCCGGTCTGCTGGTCGTCATGGTCGCCACGCTCGTCGCAGCGGTCCCGCGCGACCTTGCACGATCGGACATTGACCTGACACGGACGTGAGCCTCACCATCCTCAACCGTGACCTCCCGACACCTCCGCCCCGTCCTCACCGCTCTCGGCGTCCTGCTCGCGGCCGGCCTCACCGGCTGCGGCGGATCGTCGGGCTCCGACGACGCGGCCGCACCCGCGGGCGGCGGCACGTCCGCGTCCAGCGCCGACGCGACGTCGCCCACCGAGGACGTCGAGGACACCGACGACGGCGGTGGGTCCGGCGGTGACGCCCCCGACCCGTGCTCGCTCACCTCGGCCGCCGACCTGTCCGAGGTGTACGGCGTGAGCTTCGGCGAGGGCACGCCCGACAACTCGGGCCCGGCGGCCGCCCGCGGCTTCAAGGTCTGCAAGTGGGTCGACGCCGGCGGGACGAAGTCCTACGTCCTGCAGACCGTCGCCGGCGGCGACGACCTCGGCCAGTCCGCCGCGGACCTGTTCGACGAGAGCGCGGCGCTGTACCCGGGATCGACCGACGGCGGGGTCGGCGACAAGTCGATCCTGCTGCCCGACGAAGGCGGGTTCCTCGCCGTCCAGGGGGACGTGTTCGTGCAGGGCAACCCGATCGTCATCGGCGGCGAGACACCGGCGGGCGCGTCGAAGACCGTGCTCGAGGCGGTCGTCGGCAAGCTCGGCTAGCGTCCGGGCGGTGACCGGGACGAGCGACCTGTACGACGCGCACGCGGGCGAGGTCCAGGTCCTCGAGGTCGACCTGCGGTCGTACGGCGGCCGCACCGCGTTCGACGGCGCGATCGTCACCGTGGCGTGCTCCACGGACAACTCCCGCCTCCGCGAGCTGGTGGCGACGCCCGGCACCGGGAAGGTCCTGGTCGTCGACGGCGGTGGGTCGACCCGGCACGCCCTGCTCGGCGACATGCTCGGAGCGGCAGCCGTCGAACACGGCTGGGCCGGCGTGGTCCTGAACGGCGCGGTGCGCGACGTCGTGGCACTGGCGGGCCTCGACCTGGGCGTCCTCGCCCTCGGCTCCACGCCCCGCCGCGGTGAGCGTCGCGGTGAGGGCCGCACCGGCGACACCGTGTCGTTCGGCAACGTCACCTTCCGGCCCGGCGCCAACCTGTACGCCGACGCCGACGGCGTCCTCGTCGCCGACCGCCCGCTGGCGGCCGGCGACTGAGTCAGCGTGCCGGCGCCGCTGCGGACGGAGTCGCCGAGGAAGATCCGGACGGTGTCGACGTGACCTTCGGCGTCCCCGTCCCGGTGGGGGTCGTCGATCCCGCGGCCGTCGACACCGTTGCACCCGGCAATGGAGCGAGCGACGACGGCGGGCCGGTGGGGAACTCCTGGGGCAACGGGGCTGCGCTCGGCCACGGGTAGACGTTCGGCTGCGCACCCGGGCCGAACCGGCCGGTCGTGTCGCAGCCCAGGGCCCCGATGTCGAACGGGTTCCCGTCCTGGTCGTACAGGCGCACGCCGTCGATCGGCCGCCCCGCGGTGTCGTAGGCGTAGAGGTTGTCGATCTCCGTGGGGCAACTGTTGACGAACTGGGTGCTGTACTCCGTGAGGATCCGGGTCGACCCGAGGACTGACAGGACGTACAGCGCGAGAGCGGCCGCGACGACGTCGACCACGCGGATCCCGACCTTCCAGGGCGGGGTCGCCGGCGCGCGTTGGGCGAGCCAGAGCGAGGCCAGCACCCCGAGGACCAGCAGCAGGTAGGCGCCGCCGGACGGGTAGCCGAAGCCGAGGACCAGACCTGCGGCGGCACCGACCACGACCCCGCGCAGCACCCACCAGGCCGGCCGCAGGAAGCGCCCGGTCGGACGGATCCACGGTTGCGCGGAGTCGACGTGACGGACGAGGTCGCGCAGTCGGGTCGACACCGTCGGCGCGGCGGCCGGCGCACCGACGAGACCCGCGGCCGCACGCAGCTCGGCCGCGTACGCCCGCGGGGTGCCCAGCTCGGCAGAGAGGTCGGCGTCCGGCCGCTCCTCGAGCAGGGCGGCGACGTGATCGGCCAGTTCCTCGACCAACTCCGCCCGATCGTCAGGCGCCAGGTCGGCGAGTCCGGCCGCCACCGCCGCCACGTAGTCCGCCCGTTGGTCGAGCGTGGGCATCGCGGTCATGCTGCCTCCTGGTCGAGCAACCGGGCGACGGTCGCGGTGAACTCGTGCCACGTCTTCGTTGCCTCATGCAACAGTGCCGTCCCGGTGGTGGTGAGGGCGTAGTACTTGCGGTGCGGCCCCTCCTCGCTGGGCTGCAGGTAGGAGCTCAGGGCCCCCGCCTGGAACAGCCGGCGCAGGGTTCCGTAGACCGACGCGTCGCCGACGTCCGTCATCCCCGCCGCCCGCAGCCGTCGGACGATGTCGTAGCCGTAGCCGTCCTCCTCTCGCAGCGCGGCGAGCACAGCGAGGTCGAGGACCCCTTTCAACAACTGCGTGCGATCCATGAGCCGCTCCTTCCGTTCACGTAGTACAGCGCATCGCGCGGTACTACGCAACCAACGGCACGCGAACAGTTCCGGACAAGCGAGTGGGCACCTCCTCCCGCGAATGGTCAAGAATGAATGACCACTCGACGGGGAAGGTGCCCACTCGCCCGACCTCGCAAGGCGAGCTGTCCGTTCCCGCGCCACTCGACCGGGCGTGGGCGACCGCGCTACGGGAGGGTGAACCCGTGGACGACGACCGGACCCGCGGTCGGGTCGAGCTCCGCCGCCTGGGAGACCCCGGCCGGCGGGATGGTGTCCATCACCTTCGGCACGGTCGAGGGGTCGACCGCGCAGATCGGTGAGGTGTCACCCGCGGCGCAGACGCCGAACTGGTAGGCCCCCGGGGTCGACTGGAAGCCGCGGGCGTTGTCGGGGCTGAAGCCGTCCTGCCCGGTGAGGGTCACCGAGAACGACCAGCCCGAGCCCGGCGTCGCACCTCCGAAAGCCGACTTCGGCGCCACGATCGTGATGTACCGGCTGATCTGGTTGCCGGTGATCGTGAGCGAGCCCAGGGTCGTGCCCGCCGCGTCGACGAAGCGCTGTCCGAAGCCCTGCGCCTCGATCAGCTGCGTCCACGCCGGGTCGACGGTGTGGTTGCGCTGCGCGAAGGACGCGGCGCTCGAGGTCGGGGTGACGCCCGGCTGGGTGACGTACAGGTCGACCAACTGCGCCCCGAGCGCCGAACCGAACGTCGGGGTGAGGTCGCGGGTCTGCACCCGGAAGGTCACGGTGTCGCCGCTGTCGTAGACCTGGAAGTTCGTCAGGTCGTAGGCGCCGGCGTGGAAGTCACCGGCCGTCGGGTACTGGTACGTGCCCGGGCCGTTGTCGTCACCGGTCGGGTCCGACGTCTGGTACACCAGCGTGCCGTCGACGACGTCGGCGAACACCGTCCGCAGCTGCGAGGCGGTACCGCCGTCCGGCGCGGTGGAGGTCACGACCAGCGCGTTCGACCCCGGCGCGAGGGTCACCGGCACCGAGAAGCGGCCCTGGGCACCGACCTTCGTCGTCGCGATCGTGGTGACGCCGTTGCGGTCGGTCGCGACCCGGGCGACGTCGACCTTCGCCCCCGGCACGGCCGTGCCTGTGACCCGGATCGTGCCGGTGCCGGGCGACTGGTCGGCGGGCGAGGTCACGGTCAGCGTGGTCGACGCCTGCTGGCGGTCGACGTAGCGGGCCGTGGTCACCGTGGGCTTCTCCAGCGCCTCGCCGGCGGTGAGGTCGGCGACCAGCCGGACCAGCGACGACACCCCCCAGGTCAGTGGAGCGGTCGAGCCGTTCGGCTTGCCGTTGACGAACCCGATCGAGGCGGTCGTGGGGTCGCTGCCGTACGGCGCGCGGGGCACGGCCGGGCCGGTCCACGCCTGCTCGGGCACGAGCCCGACGCCCGCGGACTGCGCCACGATCGCCTTGGCCAGTACCCCGCCGGCCGCCGCGTCGCCGGTCAGCAGGCTGTACTCGCCCCGCTCGGAGGCCAGCACCGGCCAGATGCCGCCGGTCCCCTTGTCGCTCGGAGCCCACGGCGCACCGAGGACGGAGCACTCGGCCTGCGGGTTCGGGTCGGGCCGTGGGATGCAGTCGCCGTAGCCGTCGCCGTTGTACCGCAGCCAGCCGGGGCCGGTCCTGGTCGAGCGCTTGATGGTCGCGTCGACCACCTCCAGGGAGTTGGCCAGCACCGGGTCGCTCGGCGACATCGCGCCGAGCCGCACCAGGTCGAGGAAACCTGCGTCGACGACCTCGCGCTGGTCGAGGGTCGGCCCACCGTTGCCCACGTTGTAGCTGATCGCGGCGTTCGGGTCGCCGGTCTTCGACAGCCGGATGAAGTACGGCTTCTTCGACAGCGGCCCGTTCGTCGTCACCGCCCAACCCTGGACGGAGCGCTGGTAGGTGTCGGCGGTCGCGAGGAAGACGCGCGACGACGCGGCGTCACCCTGCTGCGCGGCGATGGTGCCGGCGGCGACCAGCCCGGCGATCTCCGCGGCGATGGTCGACGGTGAGTAGCCGCTCTGCTCCTCCCACCGTTCGACACCGAACGCCGGACCGTGCGCGACGAGGTAGTCGGCGGCGGCCCGCACGTGCGGCCACAGGGTCTTGTCGCCGCCGAGGCCGGACTGCTGGGCCATGAGGATCGGGAACGCGACCTCGTCGGGTTGCACGTTGAAGGAGTCCGGCGCGGTCTTGCCGTTGAGCAGGGAGTTGCGGGGGAACGAGCCGTCGGCCTGCTGCTGGCGCAGGAAGAGGAACCGGACGGTGTCGCGGGCGGTGGCGAGGTCGCCGGCGGTGTAGAGCGCCGACCAGGTCTGGTACAGGTCGCGGGCGAACACCTCGCGGTAGGACCCGAAGTAGGTGTTCGCGGGGTCGCCCGCCGAGACGGCCTGCCCCCACGGGCTGCCGAGGCCCGCCACGATCGCGCCCGGGAAGGTCTTGTCCTCGCTGGCCTTCACGACGTTCGCGGCGATGAAGTACCGCCGCGCCGCGGCGAGGGAGTCGGTGAGGTTCAGACCGGGCAGGTGGTACGACGGCGGGTTCAGCGTCACCTGGTCGTAGTCGGTCCAGCCCTGCACGTAGCGCTGCAACATCGCCGCGGTGTCGGCCCGCGCGCTGGTGCGCGCCGTGGCGACGGCGCGGGCCTGCGTGGCCGCGACGGCGACGGTGAGCGTGCTGTCGCCCTGGTCGTCCAGGGTGACCGCCGCGGTCTGCTCGACGTTGCCGCCGTTCGCGGTGTCGGTGACCGGCGTCAGCTGGTGGGCGGTGTCGAGCTGGGTGAGGCCGTCGCTCGCGGTGCCGACGAACCCGCTGCTCACGGCGCCGAAGGTGCGGTCGCCGGCCAGGGCGACGTAGGTGGGCTGGGCGTAGTCGCGGTTGGCCGCGTTCGTCGCGGTCACGGTGTCGTAGGTGACCGGGACACCGGAGGCGTCGACGAGGGCGGAGTCCTTGCCGCCGTTGCCGGTCCCGCCACCGCCGTTGCCACCGGCTGTCGCGTCGAGGCGCACGTACAGCTTGTAGGCCGCCGCCTTGGGCTTCAGGGCCTGGTACCGCACCCGGGACACCACGCTGGCGCGGTCGGGGTCGGTGAAGTAGGTCGTCGTGATCCGGTACGCACCGCTCTTGGCGGTCGCGACCACGGTGCACGACATGCCGGTGGCGTCGGAGCTCACCGTGTAGGTGGTGTCGCGTTGCTGCAGATCGGTGAAGGTGCTGCCGTCGGTGACCAGGTACTGCATGGTCTCGACGTTCGTGGTGTCGACGGTTGGTGCGTAGACGTCGGAGAGCACGCCGTCGGCGACCGTGAACCAGATCTTCGACGTCGTGGTGCGCGAGGTGCCGACACAGTCCTTGCGCGACTGGTCGAAGTGCGAGAGGGCGCCGGGGCCGTCCGTGGCCTCCGCCGCGGAGGCCGGGGCGGCACCGACGAGGGTGGCCGCCACGAGCGCGGTGACGGCCGTGGCCGTGGTGAGCAGGGCGGGCAGGGCGGAGCGCGACGGTGCGCGGAGCATGGGCAGACCTCGACGTTGACGCGGTGGGAGGGAAGCTCATCAGAAACCCTCAGGTGCCGGTTCGTCAACGACCGGTTCCCGGCGGAATGTCCCCCGGGACGACGCGAGCCCCGATCCGAGGTGGCGGATCGGGGCTCGCAGTCGAGCGGAGGCGGATCAGGCGACCGGCGCGTCCTCGGTGAGGTTCTTGACGCGGTTGACGTCGACCGGGATGCCGGGGCCCATGGTCGTCGAGAAGACGACCTTCTTGAGGTACCGGCCCTTCGCCGCGGACGGCTTGGAGCGCAGCACCTCGTCGAGGGCGGCCGCGTAGTTCTCGACCAACTGCTGCGGCGAGAACGACGCCTTGCCGATGATCATGTGCAGGTTGGCCTGCTTGTCGACGCGGAAGCTGATCTTGCCGCCCTTGATGTCCGTGACGGCCTTGGCGACGTCCGGGGTGACGGTGCCGGTCTTGGGGTTCGGCATCAGGCCACGCGGGCCGAGGATGCGGGCGACCCGGCCGACCTTGGCCATCTGGTCCGGGGTGGCGATCGCGGCGTCGAAGTCGAGGAACCCGCCGGTGATGTCGGCGATGAGGTCGTCGCTGCCGACGCGGTCGGCTCCGGCGGCCTCGGCGGCGGCGGCGTTGTCACCCGTGGCGAACACGATGACGCGCAGCGTCTTGCCGGTGCCGTTGGGCAGCGAGACCGTGCCGCGGACCATCTGGTCGGCCTTGCGGGGGTCGACGCCGAGGCGCATCGCGACCTCGACGGTGCTGTCGAACTTGGTGGTCGAGGTCTCGGTGGCGAGCGTGGCCGCCTCGAGCGGGGTGTAGACCTTCGCCGGGTCGATCGACTCGGCGGCCTTGCGGTAGGCCTTGGAACTCATGGTGCGACTGCCTCTCTTCCAGGGGATCCCTGGGTCCTGTGGTGTTGACGGCCGCCCACCGGGTGCGGGCGACCTCCCACTGACCACCGCCTCGTGCGACGGTCAGACGTGACCGGACTCAGCCGGAGACGGTGATGCCCATCGACCGGGCGGTGCCGGCGATGATCTTCGCGGCCTGGTCGATGTCGTTGGCGTTGAGGTCCTCCATCTTGGTCTGCGCGATCTCGCGGACCTGGGCCATGGTGACCGTGGCGACCTTCTTGGTGTGCGGCTCGCCGCTGCCCTTGTCGACACCCGCGGCGGCGAGCAGCAGGCGCGCGGCCGGCGGGGTCTTGGTGACGAAGGTGAAGCTGCGGTCCTCGTACACCGAGATCTCGACGGGCACGATCTGGCCGCGCTGGGACTCGGTGGCCGCGTTGTAGGCCTTGCAGAACTCCATGATGTTGACGCCGTGCTGTCCGAGCGCGGGGCCGACCGGCGGCGCCGGGTTCGCCGCGCCCGCCTTGATCTGGAGCTTGATGACGGCGGTGAGCTTCTTCTTGGGAGGCATGACTCTTCTTCTTCTGGGTTGCGGTTTCTACCGGGACGACGGGCGGACGGTCAGAGCTTGGAGACCTGGTTGAACGACAGCTCGACCGGCGTCTCGCGGCCGAAGATCGACACCAGCACCTGCAGCTTCTGGTGCAGCGGGTCGATCTCGCTGATGGTGGCGGGCAGGGTGGCGAACGGGCCGTCCATGACGGTGACCGACTCGCCGACCGTGTACTCGACCTCGACGACCGGCGCGCCCGCCTCGGCGGCCTTGCCGCCGGTGGCGACCCGCTCGGCCTTCTGGGAGGCCGGCGCGAGGATCTTGACGACCTCGTCGATGGTCAGGGGTGAGGGCCGCGAGGTCGCGCCGACGAAGCCGGTGACGCCCGGGGTGTTCCGGACGGCGCCCCACGACTCGTCGTTGAGGTCCATCCGCACCAGGATGTAGCCCGGGAAGACCTTGCGCTGCACCTGCTGGCGCTTGCCGTTCTTGATCTCGACGACCTCTTCGGTCGGGACCTCGATCTGGAAGATGTAGTCCTCCATGTCGAGGGAGACGATCCGGCTCTCGAGGTTCGTCTTGACCTTGTTCTCGTAGCCCGCGTACGAGTGCACGACGTACCAGTCACCGAACGCCGTGCGCAGCTCGCGCCGCAGGACCTCGACCGGGTCCTCTTCCTCGCCCTGGTCGGCCTCCTCCGTCGCGGTCACGGCCGCGGCGTCGGTGTCGTCCTCGTCCGGCGTCTCGTCCTCGTCGGCGGGGCCACCGAGGTCGACGTCGTCGGTCGCGTCGACGTCCTCGCTCTCGGCGCCGGTGAGGTCGCTCGCGGGCTCGTCGACCGGCGGCAGCTCGGACGAGTTCGCCTCGAGCAGCGCCGAGGCCTCGCGCGCGGCCGCGCTGCGGTTCTGCTCGGCGGTGGCGAACGGGTTGTTGTTGTCGAAGTCAGACACGAGTGGAGTTTCGATTCCTTGCGTCGGGTGCGGGTGGGAGCGGCGACGGGAGCGTCGCTACTCCCCGAAGACCAGGAGGACGAGCTTGGCGAAGCCGAAGTCGAGTCCTCCGACGATCGAGATCAGGACGGCCACGAAGATGATCACGGCGACCGTGTAGACGATGAGCTCGCGGCGGGTCGGCCACAGCACCTTGCGCACCTCGGCGACGACCTCGCGGACGAACCGCAGCAGCGCCGCGAACGGGTTGCCGGTCCGCTGGTCCTTCGGCCGCCGCGCGCGGGTGCTGGGGCGGGCCTTGGTCGCGGTGCCACCGCCCGCCTTCGCGGTGCGCTTCTTGGTCAGCGTGGTGCCGGACGCCTCGCGGTCGTCCTCGTCCTCGTCGTCCTCGTCGCGGTCGGCCTCGTCGAGCTCCGAGGAGTCCTCGGCGGCCAGGTCGTCGTCGACGAGGTCGTCGTCGGTCTCGTCGACGTCCACCTCGTCCTCGGGGAGGGCGCCGTCGGACAGCAGCCGGTCGTCGTCCTTGGACAGCCGGGCTTTGCGGCCCTTGTCGGAGCCGGAGCGGTCGGGAAGACCGGATGAGGCGGTGGGCACCGCGTGACTCCTCTCCGTGATCCGACCCTCGTGGTCGGATCCGACGCGTGGACGAACGGACCTGCTGACGAACCGTGACGACTGCTGACTACGCAGGGGCGACAGGACTCGAACCTGCAACCGCCGGTTTTGGAGACCGGTGCTCTACCACTTGAGCCACGCCCCTTCGGCGCGCGCCGAGCCCCGTCCACCACCGGGTCACCCTGGCGGCGAGCGCATGCTGACGCAGAGCCACCAGGACTCCGCCCCACAGTGTACGGGTTCCGGACACCCCCGAGCCACCGGCCGCGTCCCCACCCTGGCCCACCCCGGTCCGACCATCGGGGTCTGGGACCATGGGAGCCATGTCCGCGAGTCCTGCCGCCTCCGAGAGTGCCCGCCCCAGCCGTCGCGTGTCAGCCCGCGTCGGCGCGATCGCCGAGTCCGCGACCCTCGCGGTCGACGCCAAGGCCAAGGCCCTCAAGGCCGCCGGGCGCCCGGTCATCGGGTTCGGCGCGGGCGAGCCCGACTTCGCGACCCCCGACTACATCGTCGAGGCCGCCGTCGCTGCCTGCCGCGACCCCCGCTTCCACCACTACTCCCCCGTCCCGGGCCTGCCCGAGCTGCGGGAGGCCATCGCCGAGAAGACCGCCCGCGACTCCGGCTTCGAGGTCGGCTCGGCGCAGGTGCTGGTCACCAACGGCGGCAAGCAGGCCGTCTACAACACCTTCGCGGCGCTGCTCGACCCGGGCGACGAGGTCATCGTCCCGGCGCCGTACTGGACCACCTACCCCGAGGCCATCGCCCTCGCCGGCGGCGTCACCGTGCCGGTCGAGACCGACGAGACCACCGGCTACCGGGGCACCATCGACCAGCTCGAGGCGGCCCGCACCGAGCGCACCAAGGTGCTGCTGTTCGTCTCGCCGAGCAACCCCACCGGCGCCGTCTACCCGCCCGAGCAGGTCGAGGCGATCGGGAAGTGGGCCGACGCCCACGGCCTCTGGGTCGTCACCGACGAGATCTACGAGCACCTGGTCTACGGCGACGCCGTGCACGTCTCGATGGCCACGGTCGTCCCGGAGCTCGCCGACCGCATCGTCGTGCTCAACGGCGTCGCGAAGACCTACGCCATGACCGGCTGGCGCGTGGGGTGGGCCATCGCTCCGCTCGACGTCGTCAAGGCGATGTCGAACCTGCAGTCGCACGCGACCTCCAACGTCGCCAACGTGTCGCAGGCGGCCGCGCTCGCCGCGGTCCGCGGCGACCTGTCGGCCGTGGCCGAGATGAAGCGCACCTACGAGCGGCGCCGCGGACTGGTCACCTCGATGCTCAACGAGATCCCCGGCGTCACCTGCCCGACACCCGAGGGCGCGTTCTACGCCTACCCCCAGGTGAAGGGCCTCTACGGCCGGCCGCTGCGGGGCCGGGTCGCCTCCAACACCCTCGAGCTCTCGGAGATCGTCCTCGACGAGGCCGAGGTCGCGTTCGTCCCGGGCGAGGCCTTCGGCACCCCGGGCTACCTGCGGGTCTCCTACGCGCTGTCCGACGACGACCTGGTCGAGGGCATCAGCCGGTTCCAGAAGCTGGTCGCCGAGAGCTGAGGCCCACGGCCGGGCTCACCCCCCGCGTCCGGGGGGAACTGGTGAGTGGGCACCTCCTGCGCCGAGTGGGCGGAAATTTCCGACCACTCGACGGGAGAGGTGACCACTCGCCGGATCAGCGCGCGAGGGCTCCGGCCTGCTGCAGCACCCGGACGGCGGCCGGGAGGTCGGCGAGCGCCTTCTGCAGGTCGGCGGGGTCGGCGACCGTCCACGCGTTCTCCGCGACGTAGCACTGGATCGCGGCGTCGAACGCCGGCGCACCGGCGGCGGCGCGGGCGGCGAACAGGGCGGCCGAGCCCTTGTCGTACGTGGTCGAGTAGTAGCCGCTGACGTCGTCGCCGTAGTCGGCGGTGGGCTTGTCGACCGGGGTGTCGTCGGTCGTGAGGATCGCCGGAGGTGGCGGGTCGGAGTCGAGGACCTGCTCCCCGAAGCTCGCGAACGCCTCGTCCAGCCACGCGTGCTGGGCCTGCGAGTTGCCGACCATCGCGTAGAACCACTGGTGGGCGGTCTCGTGCACCGCGACCAGCCGCGAACCGTCCAGCATGAGGATCGCGCCGGGGTACTCGATGCCGCCGCCTGACGCCGGCAGCCGGGCGACGGCCAGCGACGGGAACGGGAACGGGCCGAACTGTCGTGACAACCCGGTCAGGGCCCGCTCGAACTCCGGCTGCAGCTCCGACACCAGGGCCGAGCTCGGGGCGCCGATCCGCAGTGCGACCGAGCGGCCGCCGCCGATGTCGACCGTGGCGTCCGCGGTCTCGAACGGTCCGGCCGCGACCGAGACGTCCCGGGCGGCGTCGAGCTGGGCCGACCAGGTGCGCGTCGAGCCCGATCCGCTGGACGTCGTGGGGTTGCCGCTCATGATCACGACGTCGGCCGCCGGCGCGGTGACGGTGAGCGTGGTGTCCATCGCCTCGCTCGTGGCGCTCTCGGCGGTGAACTGGATCAGCGGCTCGTCGTGCCAGCCGTACCCCCGCTCCCAGGCGAGCAACGGGTGCGCCGAGGCCCACCACGCGAAGCCCTCCTGCCGACCGAAACGGTCGAACGAGCCCTGCCCGAGGGTGGTCGTGAACGAGATCCGCGCGGTGACCGTGGTGCCCGCGGCGACGGGGTCGGCGAAGGGGATCGTGAGCAGGCCGCCCTGCGTGTCCGGGTCGGCCCCCGCCCGCTCGTAGGTGGCGGCGCCGCCGCCGTGGTCGGCCTCGGCCGCCGTGACCTGGATGCGGTTGCCCTCCTGGACCGACGGTGCGGTGTTCGCGGTCAGGCGGAAGACCAGTCGGTCGATCTGCGCGTCGGGGGTGAACGCGATGGTCTCGACGCCCTCGACGCTCGCGTGGTCGGCCGCCAACACGTATTTCAGGTCGAGGACCGGGCGGTCCGGGTCGGGTGCGGTGTAGGTGGCGCACCCGTTCGCGGGTTGCGGCGAGGTGGTGGCCGACGGCGAGGACGGCGCAGCCGACGACGGGTCGGTGGGCGCGCCCGAGGCCGCGGGACCCGCGGTGCGCCGGGCGCTCCCGGAACCGTCGACGGTCGCGGTGCAGCCCGCGAGCAGGCAGGCCGCGGCGGCCGCGGCGAGGGCCGCCCGGCGCCCCGGGCGGGCGTCAGCCGAGCCGGACGACCGCACGGGCCTTGGCGAGCACGGTCTTGCCGTCGAACCGGGCGTCGAGGTCGACGGTCACGCGGTCGCCGTCGATCGACCGGATCTTGCCGCCGAACTCGACGGTCGCCCCGTCGGCGCCCGCGGGGCCGTCGTCGGGCACGGGCACGGGGCGGGTGAAGCGGACGCCGTAGCTCTCGACCCGGGAGGGGTCGCCCGCCCAGGCGGTCACGACGCGGACGGCGTGGGCCATGGTGAGCATGCCGTGGGCGATGACGCCCGGCAGTCCGACCTCGGTGGCGACGCGGTCGTTCCAGTGGATGACGTTGAAGTCGCCGGACGCCCCGGCGTAGCGGACCAGGTCCGCGCGGTGCAGCGTGACGGTGATCGACGGCAGCGGGTCGCCGACCGCGAGGTCCGAGAGGGCGGGCGCGCTCACGCCGTGCCCCGCGCGACCAGGGTCGACCAGGCGGAGAACACGGGGGCACCCGCGGCGTCGGTGACGTCGGTGCGACTGGTGATGAGGTCGTTGCCCGCCATGGCGGAGATCGACTCGACCGTGACGGTGGCCGCGAGCTCGTCGCCGGCGTGGACCGGGCGCGAGTACTCGAACCGCTGCTCGCCGTGCACCACCCGCGACCAGTCGAGGCCGAGGTCGGGGTCCTCGATGACGCGGGCGGCGCTGGGCGTCGTCACCACGATCCCGAAGGTGACCGGGGCGACCAGGTCGGGGTGACCCGCGGCGCGGGCGGCGTCGAGGTCGTGGCAGAGCGGGGAGGTCTCACCGGTGGCGGTGGCGAACTCGCGCACCTTCTCGCGACCGACCTGGTAGGAGCCGACGGCCGGGTAGGTCCGGCCGACGAACTCCTCCGACAGCGCCACGCCGCGCCCGCTCCGTCGTCAGCGATCCGCGGTCAGCGGGTCTCGCGGTGCTCGGTGTGCTTGCCGCAGTTCGGGCAGAACTTCTGCAGCTCGAGACGGTCGGGGTCGTTGCGGCGGTTCTTCTTGGTGATGTAGTTGCGGTGCTTGCACACCTGGCAGGCCAGGGTGATCTTCGGACGGACGTCGGTGGCGGCCACGGGAGGCCCTCTCTCGTTGGAACGGACGGACCTGCGGGTCGGAACCTGCGGTCCTGGGACTGGCAGTAGCGAGGGCCGGACTTGAACCGGCGACACAGCGATTATGAGCCGCTTGCTCTACCAGACTGAGCTACCCCGCCATGGCCAACGCCGGGCCCGAGGCACCGATTCCACGGCCTCGCGGGCCACGCTCGGCGCCCTCGGTCACGACGCGGGTCGAGCCCCCTTACGGAATCGAACCGTAGACCTTCTCCTTACCATGGAGACGCTCTGCCGACTGAGCTAAGGGGGCGGCAGCAGCAACCGGATCTCTCCGGTCGAGCCGAACGACGAGGCTACACGAGCCCCCACCTCGCGTCGCACACGAGGGGTTGCACCCGGTCCGAGCCGGGCGCGGGCCCGGCGCGGACCAGACCGGGCCCGGGCAGGAAGAAAGCCTTGACGACCGCACGGGGGGATGATCATCAAGGCTTCGGGGTGATCTTCACACGTTCCCCACGAACCCAGCAAGTCACGATCAGGTCACGGCCGGGCGTGGCGACTGGCGCGTCGCGCCCGGGCTCTGCTTGTCCAGACGGACTCCGCACTGCCCGACGCACGCTCGGCGACCCTCAGACGACTCGAGCCGCCCCCGGTGGCGGAGGCGGCTCGTCGGTCGTGCTGGGTGGCGGGTGTTGGGTTCGAACCAACGTAGGCTGAGCCGACGGTTTTACAGACCGTTCCCTTTGACCACTCGGGCAACCCGCCGTGACAACGGTCGGGAACTCTACCGGAGCGGCTGGCGCGTGTCGGAGACAGTGCCCGACCGCCCCGCTCCGCTGACACGAGGAGACACACCGCCATGGCCGACGCGTCGTTCGACGTCGTGAGCAAGGTCGACCACCAGGAGATCGACAACGCCCTCAACCAGGCCGCGAAGGAGTTGAACCAGCGCTTCGACTTCCGGGGCACGAACGCCACGATCGAGTGGTCGGGCGACGACGCCGTGACCCTGCGCGCCGACACCGAGGAGCGGGTGCGGGCCGCCCTCGACGTGTTCAAGGACAAGCTGGTCAAGCGGTCGATCTCGCTCAAGGCCCTCGACGCCGGCGACCCGAGTTCGTCGGGCAAGTCCTACGTGCTGCGGGCCTCGATCAAGCAGGGCATCGAGTCCGAGGTCGCGAAGAAGATCGGCAAGAGGATCCGGGACGACTTCCCCAAGGGCGTCCAGGCGCAGATCCAGGGCGACCAGTTGCGCGTCAGCGGCAAGAAGCGTGACGACCTGCAGGCGGTCATCGCCATGCTCAAGGGCGAGGACTTCGGCGTCGCCCTGCAGTTCGAGAACTACCGGTAGCCGGGCTCACCCGCAGACGACGACGGCCGCGACCCCAGCAGGGTCGCGGCCGTCGGTGCGTTCGCAAGGTGGAGCGCCTCAGGCGGCCCACCGGAAGCTCGACATGAGCGCCTCGATGCGGCGCGAGAGTTCGGGGTCGGTCGGCACGCGGCCGTGACCACCGGTGCTGACACCGGCGCCGGTGCGCACCGAGAACTCGGCGAGCAGCGCGAGTTGACCGTCCGGGGCCGGGACGATGTACCGGACCGCGACGTCGTCGTCCTCGGGGTCGCCGAAGCCGTCGACGACCTCGGCGGCGACGCAGTCGTCGTGCAGCGGGACCGCGAGCGGGGCGTCCTCGTCGAGCAGGCCCACGGTGATGACGGCGCTCACCGACTGCAGGTCACCCTCGTCGACCACGGCCGACGACAGCACCGCGAGCAGCGGCGCACCCTCGACCTCCTCGGGCAGCCCGGCCTCGTCGGGCGTGGCGACCAGCCAGTCCCGGCAGTCCATCTCGAACGCCGGCAGGACGACGTCTCCGTGCACAGCACACCCCCGTGTCGACTTGCACGATTCACGGTGACCGCGGACTGCGACCACCCTTGACGACCGTAGGAAGCACTCCGTCCTCCGGCATGGGTCGTGTTACCCAACGTGGCAGCTCGGGGACCGCCCGTAAACTCAAGAACTTGCGGGTGTCTTGCGCCAGGCCCCCCGCATTTCCGGACATTCCCGGGCACTCGTCGCGATATCCCACGACGCAACTTCCTGCACCGCAGTGACCGGACAGAGGAAGACGTCCGGTACGTCCGGTCCACACCCACCGGCGAGGGGCGGGAGAGGGCTGGCGGACGGCCTCGAGACAGCCGGAGTCGGCCGAGGACGGCCGGGGACCGCCCGGGTGGACGCGGCGACCGGTGAGCCACCAGACACAACACGACCGTCACCTGCTCCTAAGATCGAGGTAACCATGGACACGTACGCGCCCGCCCCGACCCAGACCCTCGACCGGGTGGTCATCCGCATCGCGGGCGACTCCGGCGACGGCATGCAGCTGACCGGTGACCGGTTCACGGCGGAGACCGCGTCGTTCGGCAACGACCTGTCGACGCTGCCCAACTTCCCGGCCGAGATCCGGGCACCTGCCGGCACCGCGGCCGGGGTGTCGTCGTTCCAGCTGCACTTCGCCGACCACGACATCCTCACCCCCGGTGACCGCCCCGACGTCCTGGTGGCGATGAACCCGGCCGCGTTGATGAGCAACCTCGCGGACCTCCCCCGCGGCGCGACGATCATCGTCGACACCCACGACTTCACCGAGCGGGCGCTCGCCAAGGTCGGACAGGCGACCAACCCGCTCGAGGACGGCCGGCTCGAGGGCTTCACGGTCCACGCCGTCGACCTCACCCAGCTCACCGTCGACGCCCTCGCCGCGGGCGAGCTGTCGTCGCAGCTGGGCCGCAAGGAGGCGTCGCGGTCGAAGAACATGTTCGCGCTGGGGCTGCTGTCGTGGATGTACCACCGGCCGACCGAGGGCACGCTCGCGTTCCTCGCCCGCCGGTTCGGCAACAAGCCGATGGTCGCCCAGGCCAACGAGTTGGCGTTCAAGGCCGGCTGGAACTACGGCGAGACCACCGAGGCGTTCGCGGTCTCCTACGAGATCAAGCCGGCGGCCATGCCCGCGGGGCTCTACCGCAACATCACCGGCAACACGGCGCTCGCCTACGGGCTCATCGTCGGGGCCCGCCTCGCGAAGCTCCCGCTGTTCCTCGGCGCCTACCCGATCACCCCGGCGTCGGACATCCTGCACGAGCTGTCCAAGCACAAGAAGCTCGGCGTGAAGACCTTCCAGGCCGAGGACGAGATCGCCGGTGTCGGCGCCGCTCTGGGCGCGAGCTTCGGCGGTGCGCTCGGCGTCACGACGAGCTCGGGCCCCGGCATCGCGCTGAAGTCCGAGACCATCGGCCTCGCGGTCTCCCTCGAACTGCCGCTGGTCATCGTCGACATCCAGCGCGGCGGGCCGTCGACCGGCCTGCCCACCAAGACCGAGCAGAGCGACCTGCTGCAGGCGATGTACGGCCGCAACGGCGAGGCGCCGGTGCCGGTGATCGCGCCGCGATCACCCGGCGACTGCTTCGACGCCGCGCTGGAGGCCGTCCGGATCGCGACGACCTACCGCACGCCGGTGTTCCTGCTCTCCGACGGCTACCTCGCCAACGGCTCCGAGCCGTGGCAGCTGCCCTCGATGGCGACGCTGCCGGACCTCTCGCCGGGAGCGCAGTTCGCGACCGGCCCGAACGACCCCGACGACGAGGGCAACTTCCTGCCCTACCTGCGCGACACCGAGACCCTGGCGCGGCCGTGGGCCGTGCCGGGCACACCGGGCCTCGAGCACCGCATCGGCGGTATCGAGAAGGCCGACCGCACCGGCAACATCTCGTACGACCCCGACAACCACGACTTCATGGTCCGGACCCGCCAGGCCAAGGTCGACGGCGTGCGCGTCGACCCCACGTGGGTCGAGGACCCCGACGGCACCGCCACCACACTGGTGCTCGGCTGGGGTTCGACCTTCGGCCCGATCGGTGCCGCGGTCCGCCGGGTGCGCCGCGCGGGCCAGCCGATCGCGCAGGCCCACCTGCGCAACCTCAACCCGTTCCCCGCCGATCTGGGCGAGGTCCTCGCCCGGTACGAGCGGGTCGTCATCCCGGAGATGAACATGGGCCAGCTCGCGCTGCTCATCCGCGGCCGCTACCTGGTCGACGCCATCTCCGTCACGCAGGTCCGTGGCATGCCGTTCAAGGCTGCGGAACTGGCCGAGCAACTGCAGGGAGTGATCGACCGATGACCGACCTCTCGACGACCGACGCCGGGTCAGGCCGCGCGCCGCTCGGCCTCAAGGCCAAGGACTTCAAGACCGACCAGGAGGTCCGCTGGTGCCCCGGGTGCGGTGACTACGCCGTGCTCGCCGCCGTGCAGGGCTTCATGCCCGAGCTGGAGATCCCCCGCCACGACATCGTGTTCGTGTCGGGCATCGGCTGCTCGTCGCGCTTCCCGTACTACATGAACACCTACGGGATGCACTCGATCCACGGTCGGGCCCCGGCGATCGCCACGGGCCTCGCCTCGGCGCGTCCGGACCTCTCGGTCTGGGTCGTCACCGGCGACGGTGACGCCCTGTCGATCGGCGGCAACCACCTCATCCACGCGCTGCGCCGCAACGTCGACATGACGATCCTGTTGTTCAACAACCAGATCTACGGTCTGACCAAGGGGCAGTACTCCCCCACGTCGGAGATCGGCAAGGTCACCAAGTCGACCCCCTACGGGTCGCTGGACCAGCCCTTCAACCCCGTGTCGGTCGCACTCGGCGCCGAGGCGACGTTCGTGGCGCGCACGCTGGACTCCGACCGCAAGCACCTGCAGTCGGTCCTGCGCCGCGCGGCCGAGCACAAGGGCACGTCGCTGGTGGAGATCTACCAGAACTGCAACATCTTCAACGACGGCGCGTTCGACCTGCTGAAGGACTCCGCCACCCGGGCCGACTGGATCGTCCCGATGGAGGACGGCGCCCCGGTGCGGTTCGGCGCCGACGGCGACAAGGCCGTCGTCCGCCGGCCCGACGGTTCGCTCACCGTCGAGGAAGGCGTCGCCGACGACGACCCGCGTGTGGTCGTCCACGACTCGCACGCCGACGACCCCACCGCGGCGTTCGCGCTGTCGCGGCTCACGTCGGGCGAGCCGCGGTACACGCCGATGGGGGTGTTCCGCGACGTCTCCCGCCCGACGTACGGCGAGCAGCTCGTCGGCCAGATCGACGCGGTCCAACAGGGCAACCCGCCGAGCGACGACGACTACGACGCGCTGCTGCGCGGCAACGACACCTGGACCGTCGGCTGAACGAGTCCCGGCCCACGGGATCGACGGCCCGCGCCGGACTGCTCTACGGCGTTCTCGCCTACCTGCTCTGGGGTTCGTTCCCCGGGTACTTCCCGCTGCTGCGGCCGGCGAGCGCGCTCGAGGTGCTGGCGCACCGCGTGGTGTGGTCGCTGGTCGTGATGCTCGTCGTCGTCGTGGTCACCCACCGCGGCGCGGCGGTGCGGGCGGTCCTGCGCAACCGGCGGCAGCTGGTGTGGCTCTCGGTCGGCGCCGCGTTCATCGCGGTCAACTGGGGTGTCTACATCTGGGGCGTCTTCGAGCACCGCGTGGTCGAGACCTCGCTCGGCTACTTCATCAACCCCTTGGTGACGATCCTGCTCGGCGTGGTCGTCCTCGGCGAACGGCTGCGACCGTTGCAGTGGGTAGCGGTCGCGATCGCGTCGGCCGCGATCGTCGTCCTCACCGTCGGGTACGGCACGTTGCCGTGGATCGCCCTGGTGCTGGCGTTCTCCTTCGGCACGTACGGCCTGGCCAAGAAGCAGGCCGACGTCGACGCCGTCGAGTCGCTGACCGTCGAGACGCTGGTGCTGACCCCGTTCGCCGTGGCCACGCTGGTCGTGATGGCGTGCCTGGGACGTTCCACCTTCACCACCGACGGATTCGGCCACAGCGCCCTGTTGGCGTCCGCGGGTCTGGTGACCTGCGTGCCGCTGCTCTGCTTCGGCGCGGCCGCCAAGCGGCTGCCGCTCTCGACGGTCGGGCTGCTGCAGTACCTGACCCCGGTGCTGCAGTTCCTCTACGGCGTGGTCATCGACGGTGAGCGGCTGTCGACACTGCGCCTGGTCGGGTTCGGGCTGGTCTGGATCGCACTCGTCGTGCTGGTCGTCGAGGGCCTGACCCGGTCGCGCCGCACCCGCCACCGCCGTCCTCCCGCCGCGCTCGACCCCGTCGACACCGCGGTCTGAGCGGGCGGCCTCAGCGCTGCAGGTACCGCGCGGTGAACGCGTTGCCGAACTTGTCCTCGGGGTCGAACCGCGCGACCAGCGCGGTGAAGTCGGCGAGGCGCGGGTAGGCCGCGCGGACGACGTCGTCGGGGATGGTCGCGACCTTGCCCCAGTGCGGACGCGGGGACAGGTCGGCGATCGCGGCCTCGATCGCGCCCAGCACCGGACGGACCCGGTCGATGTCGCGGACCCACGTGAAGTGCAGGCCGACGGTGTCGCGGCCGTGGCTGGGTGACAACCACAGGTCGTCCGCGGCGATGGTCCGCAGCTCGAACACCATCAGCACGCCGGGGAACCGGTCGGCGAGCCCGCGCAGCGCGACCAGGGCGGCGGCGGTGTGCTCACGCGGGAGCAGGTACTCGGCCTGGATCTCCTCCCCACTGCTGGGCGTGAACTCGATCCGGAAGTGCGGCAGCCGCGCGTTCCACGGGCCCGGCACGCCGAGTTGCTCGGTCGCGCCGGCGGTGTCCTCCCCGACGATCGGGTGCTGGGGCTCGGCGGCCCGGCGTCCACCCAGCCAGTCGTCGGGGTGGTCGGTGAAGGCGTCGACCCGGCTCTTGGTCCACACCTTGTCGACGACGTCGGGGCGGCTCCAGTCGGTGAACACGCTGACGCTGTAGGCGCTCGCCATCACGTCGTCGACCTCGGCGAGCAACCGCTCGAACGGGACGTCCTGCCAGAGGTCCTGACGCACGTCGTAGGTCGGCTGGGTGTCCAGCGTGATGCGGGTGACGATGCCGAGCGCGCCGAGGGCGAGCACGGCACCGCCGAAGACGTCGGGGTTCCCGGAGCGCGAGAGCGTCACGAGTTCACCGGTGGCGTCGACGAACTCCACGGCGCTCACGGCCGTCGGCAGGTTGCGGTTGGTGTTGCCCGAACCGTGCGTGCCGGTGGCGCACGCCCCGGCCACGGCGATGTGCGGCAGCGACCCGGTGTTGTGCAGGGCCCGCCCGGCCTCCTGCAGCGCGGCGCCGACGACGGCGTACGTCGCCCCGGCCGGGACCGTCGCCGCACCGGTCTCGGCGTCGATCTCGATCCCGCCGGCGAGGTCACGCACGGCCACGAGGACGCCGTCGGTGTCGACGATCCGATTGAACGAGTGTCCGGAACCCAGCGCCCGGATGCGGCGGCTCGACGCCACCAGCTCCTGCAACTCGGAGACCTCGGTCGGACGGATCAGCTCCGTCGGGGTGAACGTGACGTTGCCGGCCCAGTTGTGGAGGGGCCCGGCGAGAGGAGGCAGCACTCCTGCATGGTGCCCCGCGCCGCGCACCCGCCCGACGCCCGGGGTTCACCCGAGATCACGGGCGCGCGTCAGCAGATGGTCGCGCTCGGCGAGGTTCGAGGTCGCGGCCGCCGCGCGCGTGTAGGCGGCCCGGGCGGCAGCGGCGTCCCCGGACTCCGCCAGCAGGTGCGCCCGGACGGCGTCGACCCGGTGGTGGCGGGCGAGGACCGGGTCGGCCGCGGTCGCCGCCGCCAGCGCCTGCAGCCCGATCGTGGGGCCGTCGACCGCGGCCAGGGCGACCACGTGGCTGAGCGTCACCATCGGACCCGGTGCGACGGCGGCGAGGTGGCCGTACAGGCCGAGGATCTCGCGCCAGTCGGTGTCGGCGGCCGTCCGCGCTTCGGCGTGCACCGCCGCGATCGCCGCCTGCAACTGGTACGGACCGATCGTTGCAACAGGCAACGTTGCTTCGAGCAGCGAGACACCCTCGGCGATCTGGTCGTGGTCCCACCGGTTCCGGTCCTGCGCGGCGAGGGGCACCAGCCGTCCGAGCGCGTCGGTGCGGGCCGCGCGGCGGGCGTCGGTGAGCAGCATCAGAGCGAGCAACCCCGCGACCTCGCCGTCTTCCGGGACCTCCGCGCGGAGCATCCGGGTCAGCCGGATCGCCTCCCGGGCGAGGTCGACACGGTGCAGGGACGCCCCGCTACTGGCCGTGTGGCCCTCGGTGAACACGAGGTACAGCACGCGGAGGACGGCCGCGACGCGCGCGTCCCGTTCGTCCGCGCTCGGCGGGGCGAACCCGAGCCCGCTCGCGCGGATCCGGGCCTTCGCCCGGCTGATGCGTTGCCCGACCGTCGCCTCCGGCACCAGCAGGGCCCGCGCGATCTCGCCGGTGGTGAGCCCACCCACGGCCCGCAAGGTCAGGGCCACCTGCGCCGGTTGCGTCAGCGCCGGGTGGCAGCACAGGGTCAGCAGCGTCAGCGAGTCGTCGCGCGCGCTGGGGGCCACGACGTCCCCGGTCGGGTCCGCGACCGCGACCGCGTCCTCCCGGCGCCGGCGGGCGTCGTCCTGGCGACGGCCCTCGATCCACCGACGCGAGGCCACCCGCACCAACCACCCGGCGGGGTTGTCGGGGACGCCCTCGACCGGCCACTGGGTGGCGGCCGCGAGCAGCGCCTCCTGGACGGCGTCCTCGCACCGGTCGAAGCCCTCGTGGCCGCGCGCGAGCGTGGCGAGCACCCGCGGCGCGAGTTCCCGCAGGAGCGCGTCGACCGCGGCGGTCACGACGTGGCGTCCTCCCCCTGCCCGAAGGCCTTCGGATCCCACAACGGACGGACCTCGACGTGGTTGAACGCGGCGTCGGGGATGCGCGCGGCGATCGCCTCGGCCTCGGCGAGGTCGGCGCACTCCACGAGGTAGAAGCCCGCGAGGTGCTCCTTGATCTCGGCGAACGGGCCGTCGGTCGCGGTGATCTCGCCGTCGCGCACCGTCACCCGCCTCGCGGCCTCCGGGCCCATCAGCCCGCCCGAGACCACCAGCTGGCCGGACTCCATCAGCTCGTCGGTCAGCCGGTAGTGGGCCGCTCCGAACGCGGCGCGTTCCTCGTCGCTGAGGGTCTCCCAGCGTGCCAGCGAGGTCGCGTTGCTCTGCACCATGAGCAGGAATCGCACGGTCGTCTCCGATCGGTCGTGGACATCGTCCCACCGACGACGGCCCTCAGCCCGGTGTCGAAACCGCGCGCCCGGCTTCGACACCGGGGTGGACGACGCCGCAGGACGCAGCGCCGACGACCGAGGACGGGACCAGGCCATGACCAGCAGCAGCGACACCGCCAGCACCGACACCAGTACCGACACCGACGAGACCGCGATCCGGGCGGTCGTCGACACGCGGGTCGCCGCGATGGAGCGGGGCGACGCCGCCGCGATCGTCGCGCAGTACGCCCCCGGTGCCGTCGTCTTCAGCCTGGCGCCTCCGCTGGTGCAGCCGGCCGACGGCGCCCGCGACGTCGAGGCGCTGCAGGAGTGGTTCGACGGCAAGGGTGGCCGGGTGGGTTCGGGGGTCCGCGACGTGCAGGTGACCGTGGGCGGCGACGTCGCCTTCGTGACCGCGCTCGAGCGGATGGCCGACCCCGCGGGTGCGGGGTTCGAGCTGTGGTTCCGCACCACGCTCGGGCTGCGGCGGGTCGACGGCACCTGGCTCGTCACCCACGAGCACACCTCCGTGCCGTTCCTCATGGACGGCTCGTTCCGGGCGGCGACCGACCTGCGGCCCTGAACGGCCGGCGTCTGGCGTGGTCCGATCTGTCCGGGCCGGGTTACGCTGGCCGCGCCCCGTGACGCCGACCCTGCAGGGTGGACATGACCGCGAACCTGTCGACCCGTCGGTCGCGTCTGACCGCGCTGGTCGTGGCGGTCGCCCTCGTCCTCGCCGCCGCCGTCGCCCTCGTCGCGAGCCCGAGTTCGGGCGCCGAGGAAGCGGGGGCGGGGCCGGCCGCCCAGCGGGCGGTCACCCACACGGTCGAACTCGCGGTGTTCCCGAAGCTTGCCGCGCCGAAGACCAAGACGCCTCCCGTCCCGCACGACCTCGTCGCCCCGGCAGCCCCCACCGGGTTCCGCATCACCGGTCCGGCGTTCGACATCCCCGCGAAGGTCTGCGGGATGGACAACGTGCGACCGCTCGACCCGCCCGGCGACCAGTACCACACCGTCTGCTGGGTGCAGGAGGGCTTCGGGGTCGCGCCGGGCGTCGGCTCGGGCGGGACGAGCTACATCCTCGGCCACTCCTGGGCCCAGGCGCCGCTGGTGCTGACCCCGCTGTCGACCACGGCCATGGCCCACATGGACATGGCGAAGCCGGTGGCGCTCGCGGGCGTGCCGACGTACCCGACCACGGCGATCAACGGCTACAAGATCATCCTCACCACGCCGAACGGCGTGCTGACCTACACGGTCGACAGCGCCTACGCGGTGTCGAAGTCGCAGGCGGCGAACGTCGCACCGCTCATGGCCGAGAAGACGCCGAACCGGGTCGTCATCATCACCTGCGGCGTGGACGACGGCCAGGACGTCGACGTCAACATCATCGTCAACGCCACCCTGACGTCGTCGCAGAAGGCCTGACTCAGGCGGGCGCCCGGTCGGGGTGGCCGCGTTCCTGCAGCAGCCAGCCGTTGCCGTCGGGGTCGGTGAACCCGGAGAAGGTGTTGTAGTCGGCGTGGGCCGGGTCGACGCCGTCGGCCCAGCCCTCGGGCGTCATGTGCCGGACGGGGTCGAGCGTCACCCCGCGGTCGGTGAGGTCCGCGACCGCCGCCGCGAGGTCGGTGACCACGAGGTAGAGGCCGGTCACCGGACCGCCCGGAGCGGTGCCGAGCCCGATGCCGAACATCACCGAGGCGGGCGAGCCGGGCGGGGTGAACTGCACGACCCGGAACCCCTCACCCGCGGCGTGGTCGACGTCGAGGCCGAACCCCACCTGCTCGTAGTAGGCCTTGGCCCGGTCGACGTCGGCCACCCGCAACGTGACGGCCTCGAAGCGCAGATCCACGCGGGCATCCTGCCGTGCTCCGAACCCGGGCGACAGCCCCGGCACACTGGAGCCGTGGAGCAGCCGCGCGTCGACACCGTCAACCTCGGTTCCCCGGAGCCCAACCCGTACAAGGCGGTCGACTCGACGGGGATCGACAAGCGCCCGCAGGACGGCCCGGTCGAGGTCCGTGACCCGGGGCCGAAGCACGGTGGGCTGGGCAGCGGGCTGGTCGGCGACTTCATCGGCGACGTCGGCGCCCACGGCGGCGACGAACAGGCCGTCTACGCCTTCTCCCGCGAGAACCTGGACCGTTGGGCGGGGCGGCTCGGCCGGGAGCTGCCGAACGGGTTCTTCGGCGAGAACCTCACCACGGTCGGCATCGACGTCGACGACGCCCGGATCGGCGAGGTCTGGCGCATCGGCGACACCGTCGAGCTGCAGGTGACCGCGCCGCGCGTGCCGTGCTCGACGTTCCGCGGCTGGGTCGGCGAGACCGGGTGGCTCAAGCTCTTCACCGCCGACGCCCGCCCCGGCGCGTACCTGCGGGTGCTGGTGCCCGGCACGATCCGCTCCGGCGACCCGCTCACGGTCGTCCGGCGTCCTGAGCACGAGGTCACCGTCTCCCTGGTCTACCGCGCCGAGATGGGTGAGCGGGACCTGCTGCCGTCCCTGCTCGCCGCGGGCGACGACCTCCCCGACGACATCCGCGAGTTCGCGCGGTCCCGCACCACGATCACGGTCGACGAGTAGGGCAGCCGGTTTGTCCCTCCCGCTCCGCGGTCAGGCCGTCCAGCGGGGTGCGTCGGCGGTGGGGCGGTGGGGGTCGGCGGCGGCGCGGCGCAGACGCTCGACCGCCTCGGTGAGCACCGGCTCGGGCTTGGCGAACGGCAGCCGCAGGTAGCGCTCGTGGGTGCCGGCGAGGGCGAAGCGGGGGCCGGGCGCGACCCGCACCCCGTGGGCCCGCGCGGCGGCGGCGAGGCGCGTGCTGGACGCCCCCTCGCCGAGGTCCGCCCACAGCACCATCCCGCCCGACGGCCGGGCCGCGGGCCACCCGGCGCCGTCGAGCAGAGCGAGCAGGTGGTCGCGGCGGGCACGGAGCAACGCGACCCGTTCGGCGCGGATCGCGTCGAGGTGCGCGAACACCTCCACGCCGAGCAGCTGGTCGAGCACCGGGGCCGCGATGTCCTGGGAGGCCCGCACCGACCCCAGCCGGGCGACCGTCCCCGCCGACGCCCGGATCCACCCCAGCCGCAGACCGCCCCAGACGAGCTTGGACAGCGACCCGACGCTGACGACGTCCGGGCCGAAGCTCGCGAGCGGTCGGCGGTCGGGCACGTCGTCGTCGAGGGTGAGCTCGGCGAAGGTCTCGTCGGCGACCAGCAGGGTGTCCGGCAGCGCGCGGACCAGGCCACGCCGCTGGCTCTCCGACGCGTGCGCCCCGGTCGGGTTGTGGTGGTCGGGGGTCACGATCGCGAGCACCGGCGGGGTCCCGCCGCGCGGGAGCGACCAGCCACGCTCGTCGACCCCGATGGGTGACAGCCGCACGTGGTGCGCCCGGGCGGCGTCGGTGCAGCCCGCGTAGGTCGGGACCTCGAGCCCGACCAGCTCGCCCGGTGAGGCGAAGGTGCGCAGCACCAGGTCCCACCCGTGCAGCGCGCCCTGCGTGATGAGGACCTGGTCGGGGGTGGTCGGCACGCCCCGCTGCCGGTACCGCCGCGCGATGGCCTGGCGCAGGTCGCGCAGCCCCAGCGGGTGCAACCCCGGCGCCGCGAGCAGGGCGGGGAGCCGGGCCGCCGCCTCGAACGCGAGTGGCCCGAGCAGGGCGGGCGCCGCGGGCGCGGCCACGGTGAGGTCGATGTCGTCGGGTCGGAGGACGCCTCGCACCGACGACGTCTCGTCGGGCCGGTCGACGGTGTCGGGCACCGCGGCCACCACCGTGCCGCTCCCCTGTCGGCTCACCAGCAGGCCCTCACCACGGAGCAGGTCGAGCGCCGCGGTGACGGTCGTCCGGCTGGCGCCGAGGTCGACGGCCAGGCGCCGTTCGGCGGGCAGGGTGTCGCCGACGAGCAGCCGGCCGTCGAGCACCAGACCGCGCAGCGCGTCGGCCAGGGCGAGGTAGGCCGGGCCGCCGCCGGCGACCACCGGCCGGAGGGCCTCGAGCAGCTGCTCGCGGTCCATGCCACCTCCTCAGGATTGGCCTTGTCGGGAGCAGACCAATCTTGTCACGCTGTACGCCATGACGTCACGGCTGACCCGCGTGCTGTTGCCGCTGCCGCCCGACCGCCGCACCGCACGCTTCACCGCGCTGCTGGTCGGGCTCGTGCTCTACGGCGTCAGCATGGGTCTGATGCTGCTCGCCGGTCTGGGCCTCGCGCCGTGGGGCGTGCTCGACCAGGGGCTGTCGGTCACGGTCGGCGGGAGTGTCGGGCTGTGGTCCGTGATCGTGGGCGCGGCCGTCCTGCTGCTGTGGATCCCGTTGCGCCAGCGGCCGGGCATCGGGTCCCTGCTCAACGTCGTCCTGGTCGGGACCGCCATCGACGTCACCCTGGACGTGCTGCCCACGCCGTCGGCGCTCGCGTCACGGATCGCGGTGCTGGTCGCGGGCATCGCGCTCAACGCCGTCGCCACCGCGCTCTACGTCGGAGCGGGGCTCGGCCCCGGACCGCGCGACGGCCTGATGACCGGGCTCGCCGCGCGTGGTCACCCGGTGCGGGTGGTCCGCACCGGCCTCGAACTCACGGTTCTCGTCGTCGGTTGGTTGCTCGGCGGGGAGGTCGGCTGGGGCACGCTCGCGTACGCCGTGACCATCGGCGTCGCGTTGCACACGCTGCTACCGCGGATGCGGTTGCGTGAGCGGGACGGCGCGGTCGCCCCCGTCGTCGTGCAGGACGCGGTTGTGGACGAACAGGGCCGACACCAGTCCGGAGGCGATGGCGGCGACACCCGCGATGACCACCGCGCGGTCGAAGCCCGCTGACAGCGCCGCCGGGTTCCGGTAGGCCGCGTTGGTGATGCCGGCGAGGCCCGGCAGGACCGCGACCGCGATCAGACCGGCGGTCCGCGCGACGTCGTTGTTGACGGCCGAGGCGACGCCCGCCTCACCGTCGGGCGCGGCGGCGAGGACGGTCGCGGTCAGCGGCGCCACGGTGATCGACATGCCGAGCCCGAACACGAGGATCGCCGGGAGCACGTCGGCGACGTAGTTCGCGTCCGCCCCCACCCGCGAGAGCAGGATCAACCCGACCCCGGCGATCACCGGGCCGATCGTCATGAACCACTTCGGGCCGTAGCGGGTGGCGAGCCGGCCCGCGCGGGACGAGATCAGGAACAGCATGGCGGTCATCGGCAGCAGCGAGATCCCGGCCTGGAACGGGCTGTAGCCGCTGACCTGCTGCAGCTGCACCGGCAGCAGGAACAACGCGCCGGCGAGCGCCGCGTACAGCACGAACGTCAGGACGTTGCCGGCCGAGAAGGTGCGGTCGCGGAACAGCGACATCGGCAGCATCGGGTGCGGGGTGCGGATCTCCCACCCGACGAACGCCACGACCAGGGCGATGCCGACGACGAGCGTGGTCACCGTGGCGACGCCCCACCCGGCCGACGGCCCGTACGTCAGCCCGAACACCACCCCGGCGAGGCCGAGGGCCGCGAGCACGGCGCCGGTGACGTCGAGGCGACCGGCCGCCGCGGGGTCACGGGTCTCGGGGATGCGCCGGGCGGCCACCAGCACCGCGACGCCCAGCGGGACGTTGATGAGGAACGCGAGCCGCCAGCCCCACGTGCCGATGCTGACGAGGACGCCGCCGAGGATCGGGCCGAGCGCGCCCGCGATCGCTCCGAAGCCCGACCACGACCCGACCGCCGCGGCGCGGTCCTCGCGGCGGAAGACCGCCTCGAGGATGGCGAGCGAGCCCGGGGTCAGCAACGCCGCACCCATGCCCTGCAGCGCGCGGATCGCGATGAGGAACTCCCCCGTGGGCGCGACGGCGCAGCCGACCGAGGCGACGGCGAACCAGACCACGCCGATCTGGAAGATCTTGCGACGCCCGAGGCGGTCGCCGAGCGACCCGCCCAGCAGCAGCAGCCCGGCGAGGGTCAGCGTGTACGCGTTGACCACCCACTGCAGGCTGGTGAGCCCGATGTCGAGGTCCTCACCGATGCGCGGCAGGGCGACGTTGACGATGGTGCCGTCCAGTTGTGCCATGCCCGACGCGAGCACGGTCGCGGCGACGACCGCCCGCCCCCGGCCGGTGGCGAGCCGCAGGCCGGTCTCGGGCGGGGGCGTCGTCGTGGTCACCCGGTGATCCTGCCGTGGGGGTGGCGGTCGCGCACCCGTCACCCGACTGCTCTGTCCCCGATCCGTCGTGATCCGTCGTCGGGTCCGTGTCAGCCGACGGTTCCCCGACGGTTCGCGTCCGGTTAGGGTGAGTTGTCCCGTGACCCGGGTCACCACGACGAAGGGACCACCCGTGACCGACCTGTCCAAGCCCTCCTCCGGGGCGGAGGCCACGTCGCCGCCCCTGACCGGCGACGCCTACGTCGGCATGCAACGCGACCCGGAGTTCCAGGCCCTGCGCCGCCGGTTCCGCCGCTTCGTGTTCCCCATGACCGGGCTGTTCCTCGTCTGGTACCTGCTCTACGTCCTGCTCGCCGATTACGCCCACGACTTCATGGCGACCGAGGTGGTCGGCAACGTGAACGTCGGCCTGGTGTTCGGGCTGCTGCAGTTCGTGTCGACGTTCGTCATCACCGGGCTCTACGTCCGCTTCGCCGACCGGCACGTCGACCCGGCCGCCGAACACCTCCGGGAGCGGCTCGCCGCCCAGCGGGCGGACCTCCCCACCGACGGGGGCCACCGGTGACCGACCTGGGCAACCCCGCCGTCAACATCGGGATCTTCGTCGGCTTCGTCGTCGTCACCCTGGTCGTGGTGTTCCGCGCCAGCCGGAACAACAGCACCGCGAGCGGGTACTACACCGGCGACGCCTCGTTCTCCGGCGTGCAGAACGGCGTCGCGATCTCGGGCGACTACCTGTCGGCGGCGAGCTTCCTCGGCATCGCCGGCGCCATCGCCGTCTACGGCTACGACGGCTTCCTCTACTCGATCGGCTTCCTCGTGGCCTGGCTGGTCGCGCTGCTGCTGGTCGCGGAACTGCTGCGCAACACCGGCCGGTTCACGATGGCCGACGTGCTGTCGTTCCGCCTGCAGCAACGACCCGTGCGGATGGCGGCGGCGATCTCGACGCTCACGGTGTCGCTGTTCTACCTGCTGGCCCAGATGGCGGGTGCCGGCGGCCTGGTCGCGCTGCTGCTCGGCATCGACGACGAGGGCGGGCAGGCCGTCGTCATCGCCGCCGTCGGCCTGGTGATGATCGCCTACGTCCTCATCGGCGGGATGAAGGGCACCACCTGGGTGCAGATCATCAAGGCCACGCTGCTCATCGCCGGCGCCATCCTGATGACGGTGATGGTGCTGGCCAAGGTCGGGTTCAATCTGTCCGAACTGCTCGGGAACGCCCAGACCGCCGCCGACGCTGCGAAGAAGCCGCTCGACGTGCTCGCGCCCGGCGCCCAGTACGGGCTCGACGGCACCTCGAAGCTGAACTTCCTCTCGCTGGCGATCGCGCTGGTGCTCGGCACCGCCGGGCTCCCACACGTGCTCATGCGCTTCTACACGGTGCCCACCGCCCGCGAGGCGCGCCGCTCGGTGGTGTGGGCGATCGGCCTGATCGGCTTGTTCTACCTGCTCACGCTCGTGCTGGGCTACGGCGCCGCGGCGCTGGTCGGCCCGGACAAGATCCTGGCCGCGCCCGGCAAGGTCAACTCGGCCGCGCCGCTGCTGGCGTTCGAACTCGGCGGGACCGTGCTGCTCGGCATCATCGCGGCGGTGGCGTTCGCGACGATCCTCGCCGTCGTCGCCGGCCTCACGATCACCGCCTCGGCGTCGTTCGCGCACGACATCTACGCCAACGTGGTGAAGAAGGGCGAGGTCGACGAGCGCAAGCAGGTCCGCGTGTCCCGCATCGCCGCGGTGGTGATCGGCATCGTGGCCATCGGGCTCGGCATCCTGGCCAACGGCCAGAACGTCGCGTTCCTCGTGGCTCTGGCCTTCGCGATCGCGGCGTCGGCCAACCTGCCCACGATCCTGTTCTCGCTGTTCTGGAAGCGGTTCAACACCACCGGAGCGCTCTGGAGCATCTACGGCGGCCTGCTCAGTGCGCTGGTCCTGATCGTCTTCTCCCCCGCCGTGTCGGGTTCGGCCACCTCGATGCTGCCCGACAGCGACTTCGCCTGGTTCCCGCTCGCCAACCCGGGCATCGTCTCGATCCCGATCGGGTTCCTGGCCGCGGTCGCCGGCACCTACGCCTCCCGCCGCCCGGCCGACCCGGTCAAGCAGGCCGAGATGGAGGTCCGCGAACTGACGGGCTACGGCGTCGAGAAGACGGTCGCGCACTGACGGTTCAGGGGTGGCGGGGCGTCAGCTGGTGAACATCTGCTCCTGCCGCCCCGGGAGTTCTGGCGAGTGGTCACTTCTCCCCACGAGTGGTCAGAAAATGCTGACCACTCGACGGGGAAGGTGCCCACTCACCAGGACGGGGCGAGGCGGACGGGACGGGACGGGGCGGGGCGGGGCGGGACGGGACAGGACGGGACAGGACGGGACGGAACAGGACAGGAGGGGCGGGTCAGGGGCGGCGGGCGAGGGTGACGGTGCGGACGCCGCGCAGGTGGACCAGCGCCGGGTCGAGGTCGGCCGCCAGGTGCTGGAGGGTCGTCCGGTCGACGGGGTCGAGGTCGCCCGCGCGGGCGGCGATGCGGCCCAGCCACAGCTGCGCGTACCGCACGGCCTCGGGCGACACCGGTGGGGCGACGTCGACGGCGACGGCCTCCTCGCCCACGACCTCGAAGCTGGCGGCGGCGAACCGGTCGGCCCAGTGCGACCCGATCTCCGGCACCTCACGCTCGTGGACGCGGCGGAGCACGGCCATGGCGCGGTCCTCGACGTCGCCCGCGACGCCCGCCCCGAGGACGCGCACCGGTTCGTCGAACTCGACCGCCACCAGCAGACCGCCCGGGACGACGGCCTCGAACACCTCACGCAGGGAGCGGTCCGGCTCGCCGAGGTGGTGCAGGGCCATCGAGGCCCACACCACGTCGACCGGTCCGAGGTCGGGCCAGCCGTGGTCGAGGTCGGCGACCACGGCCCGCACCCGCTCCCCCAGCGCCTTGCCGGCCAGCCGGGTGGGCAGGGCGGGGTTGCTGTCGACCGCGACCACCGTGGCATCGGGGAACAGCCGGGCGAGCGCCGCCGTGCCGGTGCCAGTCCCCGCGCCGAGGTCGACGACGGTCCGCACCGACGCCGGTGCCGCCTGCGCGACCAGCGCGTGCACCTGCGCCCAGGACGCCGCCAGGGCGACCGCGTCCAGGTCCAGCAACTCGCCCAGGCCGGCGTCGTCGTCGTGCTCGTGGGCGCCGTGCTCGTGGGCGGCGTGCTCGTGGGCGGCGTGCTCGTGCCGGTGGTGGGTCATGCCGCCGAGGCTAGGTGGGACGTCCCAGAACCGCATGGATCCGTGCAGAACTGCAACGACCGCCGACGCCGCTCAGCCGGTGCGCTCGACGACCCCGTGCACGATCGCGACCAGCGCCCGGCGGGCCGGACCCTCGGGCAGGCCGGACAGGATCGACAGGGCCGAGTCGGCGTAGGTCTGCAGGGTCTGCCGGGCCTGGGCCAGGGCGGGCGAGCGGCGCAGCAGGTCGAGGGCCTCGGCGTGCTCGTCGTCGTCGACCAGGGGCTTGGACACCAGGACCCGCAGGCGGGCGGCGGCGGGATCGGGCGACTCGTCGCGCAGGGCGAACAGCACGGGCAGGGTCGCCACACCCTCCCGCAGGTCGGTGCCGGGCGTCTTGCCGGAGTCGGTGGTGTCCGAGGCGATGTCGATGATGTCGTCGGAGATCTGGAACGCCACACCCAACTGCTCGGCGTAGCGGCGCACCAGTTCGATCGAGGCGTCCGGGGCGCCGCCGAAGCGGGCGCCGAACTCGGCCGAGGTCGCGATCAGGGAGCCGGTCTTGTCGGCGAGCACACCCAGGTGGTGGGCCACCGGGTCCTCACCCTCGCGGGGCCCGACCGTCTCGCGGATCTGCCCGGACACCAGCCGCGCGAACGTCGTCGCCTGCAGCCGGACCGCCCAGGGGCCGAGGTCGGCCAGCAGTTCCGAGGCGCGGGAGAACAGGTAGTCGCCGGTGAGGATCGCGACCGTGTTGTCCCACCGGGCGTTGGCCGAGGCGGAGCCGCGGCGCACCTCGGCCTCGTCCATGACGTCGTCGTGGTAGAGCGTCGCGAGGTGGGTGAGCTCGACGACCGCCGCGGCGGTGACGACCTCGGGCACCGCGGGCGACCCCAGGTGGGCGCACATCAGCGTCATGAGCGGCCGCAGCCGCTTGCCGCCGGCGTCGACCAGGAACCGGGCCGCCTCGGCGATGAAGGGGTCGTCGGACTGCACGCTGCTGTGCAGCAGCCGCTCGACCTCGGCGAGGCCCCGCCGGAGGTCGGCGTCGAGGACGGGGTCGCCGAGGTCGAGCCCCAGCGCCTCCGTGGTCGGTCCGCTCACCCTCGCAGTGTGGCAGCCCCGGTGGCGATGTCGATGAGCGGCTGCGGGACGACGCCCAGCAGCACGGTCACGACGACGCCCGCGGTCAGCGCGATCGTGGTGAGCGGGGACGGCACGGCGATGTCCGGCGGCTCGTCGGGCAGCGGCGCGAAGAACATCAGCACGATGATGCGCAGGTAGAAGAACGCGGCCACGGCCGAGGTGACCAGGGCGATGACGACCAGCTGCGGGGCCGAGTCGTACGCCGCCCGGAACACGTAGAACTTGCCGGTGAAGCCCGCCGTCAGCGGGATCCCCGCCATCGACAGCAGCAGCACGGTCATGATCGTCGCCACGAACGGGCTGCGCTTGGCCATGCCCGACCACTGCGAGATGCGGGTCGCCTCACCGTTCGGGTCACGCACGAGGGTGACGAGCCCGAAGGCCGCGATCGTGGAGAAGCCGTAGCCCGACAGGTAGAACAGCACGCTCGCGATGCCGTCCTTCGACAGCGAGATCAGGCCGACCAGGATGAACCCGGCGTGGGCGATCGAGCTGTAGGCGAGCACCCGCTTGACGTCGGTCTGGGTCAGCCCGAAGACCGCGCCCACCACCATCGAGACGATGGCCACGGCCCAGAGCACCGGCTTCCAGTCCCAGGACGTGCTGCCGAACCCGACGTAGAGCACGCGCAGGATCGCGGCGAACGCGGCCACCTTGGTGCAGGCGGCGAAGAACGCCGTCACCGAGGTGGGAGCGCCCTGGTAGACGTCCGGGGTCCAGCTGTGGAATGGCGCGATGCCGGCCTTGAACAGCAGGCCGACGAGCAGCAGGGCCAGGCCGAGGAACAACAGGACGTCGGAGCGGCTGCCGGCGCTGGTCGCCCGGAAGATGCCCGCGAGGTCCACGGTGTCGGCGTAGCCGTAGAGCAGCGCCAGGCCGTAGAGGAAGAACGCCGAGGCGAACGCGCCCAGCAGGAAGTACTTGACGGCCGCCTCCTGCGAGAGCAGGCGGCGACGGCGCGACAACCCCGCCATGAGGTACAGCGGCAGCGACAGCACCTCGAGGGCGACGAACATGAGCAGCAGGTTGTTCGCGACCGAGAAGATCAACATGCCCGACACCGCGAACGAGGTGAGCGGGAAGATCTCGGTCTGGACCCGGGTGCTCTCGGCCAACCGCCGGTCGGCCGCGGAGCCTGCGACCAGCGAGGCCTGCGCGACGATGCCGCTCGAGCCCTCGACCGACCGCTCGGCCATGAGCATCACGGCGAGCAGGGCCAGCAGCAGGATCAGGCCCATCATGAACTGGCCGAAGCCGTCGATGGCGAGCGCGCCGCCGACGGTCACGGTCTGGTCGTCACGCTTGAGCACCAGGCACACGAACGCGACGATCGTGGCCAGGACGGAGAGGCCGACCTGGGCGCTGTAGCGGGACTCGCGCGGCGCGAACGCCTCGACCAGCACGCCGAGCAGCGCGGCGGCCAGCATCACCAGGATCGGCAGCAACGCCCCGTAGGCGATCGCCGGTGCGTCGAAGGGCTTCATCGTCCGGGTCCGTTCGCGGTGACCGCAGCCGGCGAGGCGGGCAGCGGGTCGGTGGTGTTGAGGTCCTGCAGGGTCGCGGTGACCGCCGGGTTGACGACATCGGTCACGGGCTTCGGCCAGAAGCCCAGCACGATGATCAGCACCAGCAGGGGTGCGACGGCGAACACCTCGCGCGCCTTGACGTCCTTGAACGCCTTGACCTTGTTCGACAACGTCCCCTGCATCGTGCGTTGGTAGACCAGCAGGATGTAGAGCGCGGCCAGGATGATGCCGGTGGTGCCGACCACCGCGATGCCCTTGTGCCGCGTGAACGTGCCCAGCAGCACGAGGAACTCGCTGGTGAAGGTGCTCATGCCCGGCAGGGCGAGCGCCGAGAGACCGGCGAGCAGGAACAGGCCACCGAGGATCGGCGTCTTCTTCGCCGTGCCGCTGTACTCGGCGATGGTGCGCGACTTGCCGCGCACCACGAGCATGCCGACGACGAGGAACAGCGCGCCGGTGGAGAGGCCGTGGTTGACCATGTAGAACACCGCGCCGGTCTGTCCCTGCGTGGTGAACGCGAACGTCCCGAGGCCGATGAACCCGAAGTGGGCCACCGAGGTGTAGGCGACCAGGCGTTTCATGTCGCGTTGCCCGAACGCCTGGAACGACGCGTACAGGATGCCGATCAGCGACAGGATCAGGATGGTCGGCGCGAAGAACTTCGAGGCGTCCGGGAACAGCGGGATGCAGTAACGCAGGAACCCGAAGATGCCCACCTTGTCGAGCACGCCCACGAGCAGCACCCCGGCCCCGATCGGAGCCTCGGCGCCGGCGTCGGGCAGCCAGGTGTGGAACGGCACCAGCGGCGCCTTGATGGCGAAGGCCAGGAAGAAGCCCAGGAACAGCCACTTCTGCGTCGCGTCGTCGGGCACCTTGCCGACCAGGTCGGTGAAGGCGAAGCTGCTGGTGCCGGTGGTGACGTAGAGGCCGATGACCGACGCCAGCATCACGAGGCCGCCGAGCAGCGAGTACAGGAAGAACTTCACCGCGGCGTACTGGCGACGCGGACCGCCGAAGCTCCCGATGAGGAAGTACATCGGGATGAGCATCGCCTCGAAGAAGACGTAGAACAGGAACACGTCGGTCGCGATGAACACGCCGATCACGAAGAACTCGAGCAACAGGACCAGGGCGAAGAAGGTCCGGCTGTCGCGGTCGCCCGGGTTCTCGCCCTTCTCCTCCATGTCCGAGCGCTTGTCGAAGCTGTTCCAGGAGAACAGCAGCACGCACGGCACGAGGACCACCGTCATCGCGACCAGCACCAACGCGATGCCGTCGACGCCGAACGCGATGTGCGCGCCGAACGCCTTGATCCAGTTCCAGCTCGCGGTGAACTGGAAGCGGTCACCGCCCGCCTCGAACCGCAGCGCGACGACGATGAGGTCGACCAGGGTGGCGATCGAGAAGAGGAACCCGATCTGCTTGGCGAGCCTCTTGTCGGCCGCCGGCACCAACATGACCGCGCCCGCGCCGACCAGCGGCAGCAGGAGCAGGACGAGCAGCTCGTAACTGTTCGTGTGCATCAGCTGAACCTCACCGCGAGCAGGGCCGCGACGACCGCGACCGTGCCGCCGAGCATGGTCAGCGCGTAGCTGCGGACGAAGCCGGTCTGACTGCGGCGCAAGCGCGCCGACCCGCCTCCGAAGCCCGCGGCGGCGCCGTTGACCGCGCCGTCGACGACCTTGTTGTCGAAGAACACCAGAGCCGCAGTCAGCCACTGGCCGGGGCGCATGAGCACCGCCTCGTTGAAGTCGTCGGCCCAGAGTCGCTTCCGTGCCGCCTTGGTGAACACCGAGACCCGCTCCGGCGCGACGTCCGGGACCGGGCGACGGCCGAACCAGAACACGGCCACCAGCACACCGAGCGCGACCAGCACGAGCGTGATGATGGTGAGCGTCAGCGGGGCGATGGTGTGGTCGGCCGCCTCCTCGGGCGCGCCGACCGACGGCGTGAGGAAGTCGGCCAGGCGGTTGCCGGTGACCAGGAAGCCACCGCCGACCACCGAGAGCGCCGCGAGCACGATCATCGGCACGGTCATGACCGGCTTGGACTCGTGCGGGTGGGCGGGCGCGCCGTTCAGCTCGATGCCGTGGCCGTGGTCGTCCTCCCAGCGCGGCTTGCCGTGGAAGGTCATGATGAAGGCGCGGGTCATGTAGAACGCGGTCAGGGCGGCGCCCACGACCCCGACGATGCCGAGGATCCAGCCGCTCGTCCCACCGTGGTCGAACGCGGCCTCGATGATCTTGTCCTTCGTGAAGTACCCCGTGAAGAACGGGAAGCCGATGATGGCGAGGAAGCCGCAGAGGAACACGCCGTAGGTGATGGGCATCTTGCGCCACAGCCCTCCGAACCGGCGCATGTCGATGGTGTCGTTCATGCCGTGCATGACCGACCCCGCCGAGAGGAACAGTGCCGCCTTGAAGAAGCCGTGGCCGACCAGGTGGGCGATGGCGATCGCGTAGACACCTGGGCCGAGACCGGCCGCGAGGAACATGTAGCCGATCTGGCTCACCGTCGAGTAGGCCAGCACCCGCTTGAGGTCGTCCTGGCCGCAGGCCGAGATGCACCCGTAGAGGATCGTGATCGCCGCGACGATCACGACCACCGTGCGCGCCGCCGACGAGTGGTCGAAGATCGGGAACGACCGCGCGATGAGGTAGACGCCGGCGGTGACCATCGTCGCCGCGTGGATGAGCGCGGACACCGGGGTCGGGCCGGCCATGGCGTCGGCGAGCCAGCTCTGCAACGGGAACTGGCCGGACTTGCCGCACGCGCCGAGCAGGAGCATCAGCCCGATCGCCAGCGCGATGCCGGTGCTGCCGTTGCCCACGACCGCGAAGACGCCGTCGAACGAGGAGGTCCCGAAGTACGCGAACATCAGCATGATCGCGACCGAGAGCCCGACGTCGCCGACGCGGTTGAAGATGAACGCCTTCTTCGCGGCGGTCGCGGCGTCGGGGCGCTCGTAGTAGAAGCCGATCAGCAGGTACGACGCGACACCCACGCCCTCCCAGCCCACGTAGAGCGAGAGGTAGTTGTCGGACAGCACCAGCAGCAACATGGCCGCGATGAACAGGTTGAAGTAGCCGAAGAACCGCCGCTTGCCGGGGTCGCCCGCCATGTAGCCGATGGCGTAGACGTGGATGAGCGATCCGACGCCGGTGATGAGCAGGGCGAACGTCAGCGAGAGCGGGTCGATCCGCAGGCCGGCGTCGACGTTGAAGCTGCCGACGCTGATCCAGTCGAACAGCTTCAGCCCGATCTCGCGCTCGTCCTCGGGCTGACCGTCGACGGAGAAGAAGATCGCGACGGTGAGGACGAACAGACCGACCGGCACGAGCGTGCCGATGGCCGCCGCGACCTTGTTGACGTACTTGCCGAACGACAACAGCAGGATCGCTGAGACGGCCGGGATCGCTATGAGCAGCCAGGCGGCGCTCTGGATGCCGGAGGCAGCGGTCACCGGTCGGTTCCCTTCAGATCGACGAGCACGGGCACGCAGTTGAACAACTGCCGGTCGAGCAGGCTATCGGGCACGTGCGTCAGTACTTCAGCAGGTTCGAGTCGTCGACGTTCGCGGAGCGTCGGGTACGGAAGATCGACATGATGATCGCGAGGCCGACGACGACCTCGGCGGCCGCCACGACCATCACGAAGAACGCGATGATCTGGCCGTCCAGGCTGCCGTTGATGCGCGAGAACGTGACGAGGGTCAGGTTCACGGCGTTGAGCATCAGCTCGACGCACATGAACACCACGATGGCGTTGCGGCGGACCAGGAACCCCACCGCCCCGATCGTGAACAGAGCGGCGGACAGCACCAGGTAGTAGGTCGGGCTCATCGCCGGCCGTCCTCCGTCTCGATCTCGGCCCCGCCTGCGACGCCCGACCCGGCGCTGTTGGGCACGTCGGACTCACTGATCGGGTGGTCGATGTAGCGGCGGCGGGTGGTCTCCGCGCCCGCCTCGGTGAACTCGTAGCCGTCACGGACCGCGGCGACGACGGAGTCCATGGTGGGCGTGCCGTCGGGCAGCATCGCCGGCGTGGCGATCGAGTCACCCGAGGCGTAGACGCCGGGGCCGGCGTGCGACTGCGGGCGGTTGGTGCGGAAGCGGGCCCGCGCCAACTGCTTCTGGGTGATCTTGGGGCCCTCGCGCTCGACGTGGGCGAGCACCATCGCGCCCATCGCCGCGACGATGAGCAGCGCCGAGGTCAGCTCGAAGACGAACAGGTACCGGCTGAACAGCAACTTGGCGATCTCGTTGACGTTCTGGCCGTTGGTGTTGGGGCCGGCGAGGTCGACCGGCTTGGTCCCGGCGACGGCCTTGCCGACACCGATCGCGACCAGCAGCGCGAAGCCGATGCCGAACAGTGCGGCCGCCCAGCGCTGGCCGCGGAGCACCTCGACCAACGAGTCCGAGGAGTCGCGACCGACCAGCATGAGGACGAACAGGAACAGGATCATGATCGCGCCGGTGTAGACGATGATCTGCACCAGACCGAGGAACGGCCCCTGCTGGATCAGGTACATCGCACCGAGACTCATCATCGTCGCGACCAGCGACAGCGCCGAGTGCACGGCGTTGCGGGCGAGCACCATGCCGATGCCACCCGCGAGCGCGACCGGGCCGAGGATCCAGAACGCGATGGCCTCCCCCAGCGGCACGTCGTTGTGCATGAGAGGTCCGTCGGCGAGCAGCGTGACGGCGGTGGCACTCATCAGTGGTGACCCCCGACCTCGATCGCGCGCCCGGTGATGGGCTTGCCGGCGACCTTGGCCGTGCTCTGCACGGCGCCTTCCTGCAGCGGGGCCTGGGCCGCCTCGACGTAGTAGGCCTTCTCGTCGTCACCCAGACGCATCGGGTGGGGCGGGGCCTCCATGCCGGGCAGCAGCGGCGCCATGAGCTGGTCCTTGGTGTAGATCAGCTGCTGGCGGTCGTCGAGCGCGAGCTCGTACTCGTTGCTCATCGTGAGCGAGCGGGTCGGGCAGGCCTCGATGCACAGACCGCAGAAGATGCACCGCAGGTAGTTGATCTGGTAGACGCGGCCGTACCGCTCGCCGGGCGAGTAGCGCTCGGTCTCGGTGTTGTCGCCGCCTTCGACGTAGATGGCGTCGGCGGGGCACGCCCACGCGCACAGCTCGCACCCGACGCACTTCTCCAGGCCGTCGGGGTGCCGGTTCAGCACGTGCCGGCCGTGGTAGCGCGGCGCCGTCGGGTAGACGTCGAACGGGTACTGCTGCGTGTAGACCTTCTTGAACATCGTCGAGAAGGTCAGGCCGAAGCCCTTCGCGAAGCCCGCGGCGGTGCCGTTGGGCTCGCCGGGCGAGCCCACGTGGACCGCGGGCGGCGTGCGCAGCGCGGGCGAGCTCTCCCGCCGGGCGGGCGTGGATCCCGACCGCTCGGCGGGGAGGTTCTCGTCGGCCATGGGGAATCAGTCCTCGTCGGTGGTGTCGTCGGACTCGGTGGTGTCGTCGCCCGTGCGGGCTCCGGCCAGGGCCTTGCGCCGCTGCTCGCGGGACAGGCCCGCCGTGGGCGACCGGGTCGCCCGGGCGCTGGCCGGCACCCGGAGGTCGAGCGGCGGGATCGGGAAGGCCGGGCCGAGCCGGGCCTCCTCGAGGTCGTCGGCCTCGGCCACGGCCTTCTTCCTCGCCTGGGCGGTCTCGTACGCCAACGTCGCCGAGATGACGATGATGACGAGCGGGACGGCGAGCACCAGCGCGCTGATGTACCACTCGGTGCCGCGGTTCTTCAGCGTCACGACGGTGGCGACGGCCATGATCGTCAGCAGGTTGATCGGGATGAGCCACTTCCAGCCCAGGCTCATGAACTGGTCGTAGCGCAGGCGGGGCAGCGTGCCACGCAGCCAGACGAAGACGAACAGGAACGCCACGACCTTGCCGGTGAACCACAGGACCGGCCACCAGCCGGAGTTCGCGCCCTCCCACAGCGAGATCGGCCACGGGGCGCGCCACCCGCCGAGGAACAACGTCGTGCCGAGCGCGGAGACCGTGACCATGTTGATGTACTCGGCCAGGAAGAACATCGCGAACTTGAACGACGAGTACTCGGTGTGGAACCCACCGACCAGCTCGGACTCGGCCTCGGGGAGGTCGAACGGGGCGCGGTTGGTCTCACCGACGATCGCGATGCAGTAGATGCAGAACGGGACGATGAGCGGGATGACGTTCCACAGGTGGTCGCTGCCCGGGCCGCCCTGGTACTGCACGATCCCCGACGTCGACATCGTGCCGGTCAGCAGGAACACGCTCACAAGCGACAGCCCCATCGCGACCTCGTACGAGATCACCTGGGCGGCACTGCGCAACGATCCGAGCAGCGGGTAGGTCGAACCCGACGCCCAGCCGGACAGGATCAGCCCGTACACGCCGAGGGCCGAGGTCGAGAGGATGACCAGCACGCCCACCGGGAGGTCCGTCAGCTGCAGGGGCGTCTTGTGTCCGAACATCGACACGACCGGCCCGAACGGGATGACGCTGAACGCGAGGAACGCCGGCACGGCCGAGAGGATCGGCGCGATGAAGTAGACCTTCTTGTCGGCGAGGAGGGGGACGACCTCCTCCTTGAAGGCGAGCTTCACGCCGTCGGCGAGCGACTGCAGGGTGCCCCACGGTCCGGTGCGGTTCGGGCCGATGCGGTTCTGCATCCGGCCGACGACCTTGCGCTCGAAGACGATCGAGAACAACGTCATGACGACGAGGAACGCGAACACCATGACGACCTTGATCAGGGTCAGCCAGAACGGCCCCTGACCGAAGTCGTCGATGGGCAGCGTCTCGCCGGCCGCGAGGTTGGTGGTCACGCCGCACCTCCCGTGACGGTCACGACGGACCCGTTGACGGCACCGAGGGTGTCGCGCACGGCGCACCCACGGGCGTTGGTGGGCACCCACACCACGGTGTCGGCGATGACGTCGACGACCGCGGGGACGGTGACCGCACCGGCCGGGCCGGCGATCGTCACCGGGTCGCCGTCGGCGATGCCGAGCTGGGCCGCGGTGCCGGACGAGATGACCGCGCGGGCGGGCTTGGCCGTCGCCGCGAGGTTGGCGTCGCCGTCCTGCATGCGGCCGGCGTCGAGCAGCTCGTGCCAGGTCGCGAGGCGCAGCGGCAGACCGCCGGTGGCCGCCGGGAGCGGCGCCAGTGGGGCCGGGGTCGCCCAGGTGCGCGGCAGCGCGGGCGAGGTGCCCTCGGGCAGCGCACGGAGTTCGGTGCGCACCGCGATCTCGTTGCCGGTGTCGAGGAAGACGTCGAGCTCGTCGGCCAGGGCGTCGAGCACGCGGGCGTCGCCCATCGCGCCGGTCGGGAGCGCGAAGCCGAACGGCCGCTCGCGACCCTCCCAGTTGACGAACCGGCCGGACTTCTCGTGGACCGAGGCGACGGGGAGGACGACGTCGGCCGCGGCCGTCACCTCGCTCTCACGCAGCTCGAGGCTGACGACGAACGGCACGGCGGCCAGCGCGACCCGGGCGAACGCGGGGTCCGCCAGGTCGCCGACCTCGACGCCGCCGATGAGCAGGCCACCCAACGAACCGTCGACCGCGGCCGAGAGCATGGCGGCGAGGTCACGGCCGGGCTCAGCCGGGACCGGCGCCTCCCAGAGCGACTCGACAGCCGCGCGAGCGGTGCTGTCGGTGACGAGACCACCGCCGGGGAGCAGGTTCGGCAGGGCGCCCGCCTCGACGGCACCGCGCTCACCGGCGCGACGCGGGATCCAGGCCAGCGTGGCTCCGGTCGACTCGGCGAGGTCGGCCGCCGCGGTGAGCGCACCCGGGGAGGTCGCGAGCCGCTCGCCGAGGAGGATGACCGCACCCGGCGCGCGCAGCGCCGTGTGGGTCGCTTCCGACAGCCCGTGCAGCACGTCGGCCTCGGCCGACGGTGCACACGGCAACAGTTCGGCGTCGAGCTTGGCCATGCCGCGCGAGAGGTACGGCGCGATGCCCAGGACGGCGGTGCCGCGCTTGATGGCCTTGCGGAGGCGGAGGAACACGATCGGCGCCTCCTCCTCGGGCTCCAGGCCGACCACGAGCACGGTCGGGGCCACCTCGAGCGAGGCGAACGAGACGCCGCCGCGGGCCGGGGTCACGCCTGCGACCTGGGCGGCCAGGAACGCGAGTTCCTCGTCGCTACCCGGCCGGGCGCGCATGTCGACGTCGTTGGTGCCGAGCGCCGTCCGCGCGAACTTCGCGTAGGCGTAGGCGTCCTCCTCGGTGATCCGGCCGCCGGGGAGCACTCCGACCCCGCCGGCGTCGACCGCCCGCCGCAGACCGGCCGCCGCGGCCTCGAGCGCCTCGGGCCAGCTCGCCTCGTGCAGTTCACCGTCGTCGCCGCGCACCTGAGGCGCGAGGATGCGGTCGGTCTGCTCGCCGCCGTGGAACGCCCAGCGGGTCTTGTCGCTGATCCACTCCTCGTTGACCGTGGCGTCCTCACCCGAGAGCACCCGGGTCACCTTGCCGCGGCGCCAGTCGACACGGACGGCCGAGCCCGACGAGTCGTGCGGGTCGATCGAGGGCGTGCTCATGAGGTCGAACGGGCGGGCGCGGAAGCGGTACGACGCACCGGTCAGCGCACCGACCGGGCAGATCTGCACGGTGTTGCCGGAGAAGTAGGACTGGAACGGCTGCTCCGAGGAGATGCCGATCTGCTGGTTGGCACCGCGCTCGAGCAGGTCGATGAACGGGTCGCCCGCGATCTCGCTCGAGAACCGGGTGCAGCGCTGGCACAGGACGCACCGCTCGCGGTCGAGCAGGACGTTCTCGCTCACCGCGATCGGCTTGGCGAACGTCCGCTTGGTCTCGAGGAACCGGGACTCGGCCCGGCCGTTGCTCATCGCCTGGTTCTGCAGCGGGCACTCGCCGCCCTTGTCGCAGACCGGGCAGTCGAGCGGGTGGTTGATGAGCAGCAGCTCCATGACGCCCTGCTGCGCCTTGTCGGCCACCTCGGAGGTCAGCTGGGTGTTGATCACCATGCCCGGCATGACCGTGGTGGTGCAGGACGCCGCGGGCTTGGGCATCCCGCGCCCGTTGCCCATGTCGGGCACCTCGACCAGGCACTGGCGGCACGCCCCGGCGGGCGCGAGCAGCGGGTGGTCACAGAAGCGCGGGATCTGGATGCCCAGCATCTCGGCGGCCCGGATGAGCAGCGTGCCCTTGGGCACCGAGATCTCCAGACCGTCGATGGTGACGGTGACGAGGTCCTCGGGCTTGGGGGGCGCGCCCGCGCCGGGGGTGTTCGCTACGGCAGTCATGTCTCAGTGGGCTCCGGCCAGCACGCGGAAGCCGGGGGCCGGCTCGCCGCTGCGGATGAGGTCGAGGTAGTCGTCGCGGAACAGCTTGAGGGAACTGGCGATGGGGCTGACGGCACCGTCGCCGAGGGCGCAGAACGACCGGCCCAGGATGTTGTCACCGACGTCGGCGAGGGTGTCGAGGTCCTCCTCGGTGCCGCGTCCCTCGAGGATGCGTTCGAGGATCTGCGCGGTCCAGTAGTTGCCCTCGCGACACGGCGTGCACTTCCCGCACGACTCGTGCTCGTAGAACTTGGTCCACTTGTAGACCGCGCGCACGACGTTGTCGCCCTCGTCGAAGATCATCAGCGCCGAGGTGCCCTGCATCGAGCCGGCCTTGGCGACCGAGTCGAAGTCGAGCGGGATGTCGAGGTGGTCGGCACCGAACATGGGGGTCGACGAACCGCCCGGCGTCCAGAACTTCAACGGCAGGTCCCGGCTCATGCCGCCCGCCATGTCGATGAGCTCGCGCAGTGTGGTGCCCATCGGCGCCTCGTACTGCCCGGGCTGCTTCACCCGGCCCGACAGCGAGTAGATGCACGAACCCGGCGAACCCTTGCTGGGGTTGTCGTCGCCGGGGGTACCCGCCACCAGCCCCGCGAACCACTCGGCGCCGCCGAGCACGATGTAGGGCACCGAGGCGAGCGAGCCCAGGTTGTTGACGACCGTGGGCGAGGCGTAGAGGCCCTCGACCGCCGGGAAGGGCGGCTTGAGCCGCGGCTGACCACGCTTGCCCTCCAGCGAGTCGAGCAGGGCGGTCTCCTCGCCGCAGATGTAGGCGCCGGCGCCGGAGTGCACGACGATGTCGCAGTCGAACCCCGAGCCGAGGATGTCGGTGCCGAGGTAACCGCGCTCGCGCGCCTCCTCGACGGCCTGGGTCATCCGGCGGATCGCGTGCGCGGCCTCGCCCCGGATGTAGACGTACGCGAGGTTCGAGCGCACCGCGTAGCAGGTGATGATGATGCCCTCGATGGCCGAGTGCGGGTCGTTCATCATGATCGGCAGGTCGCGGCAGGTGCCGGGCTCGGACTCGTCGGCGTTGACGACGACGTACTTGGGCTTCGGGTTGTCCTGCGGGATGAACTGCCACTTCACGCCGGTCGGGAAGCCCGCGCCGCCACGACCGCGCAGCCCGGAGGCCTTGACCATGTCGATGAGTTCCGCGGGCTGGTACTTCAGGGCCGCGCGCAGGCCGACGTAGCCGTCGAGCTGTTCGTAGTTGTCGATCAGCCACGGCTGCTGGGTGCCGAAGCGCTTGGTGAGCACGGGGGTCAAGGGCATGTCAGCGGTCCCCTCCGGGCGTCGCGTCGGTTCCGGCGTTCGGATCGGACTCGGAGGTCGAGGCCCCCTGGTCGTTGGCGCTGGTCCCACGGCCGTCGCCGCCGGAACCGCCGTACTGGGCACCGGTCTGCGGCGCGGGGGCGGAGCCCGACGACCCCGACGTGTCATCCCGGCCGGAACCGTTGTTGCCTGCACCGTTGGCGCGACGACGCGGAGCGCCCTCGACCTCGGCCCGCGCCGCAGCGACCTGGTCGCTCTCCTGGTAGCCCGGCGCACTCTCGCCCCGGGCGGTCGCGAGCTTGACACCGATCTCGGTGGGGACGCCCGCTGCCGAGGCGGTGCGCGCCTCGGGTCGCGGGTCACCCAGACCCGCGATCTGGCGCGAGGTCTCCTTGAACGAGCACAGCGGCGCACCGCGGGTCGGCAGCGGCCGGTTGCCGGCGCGCAGCTGCGAGATCAGCTCGCGGGTGGAGTCGACCGTCTGGTTGTCGAAGAACTCGTAGTTCACGGTGACGACCGGCGCGTAGTCGCACGCGGCCAGGCACTCGGCGTGCTCGAGGGTGATGGTGCCGTCCTCGAGGGTCTCGTTCATCCCGATGCCGAGCTCGTCGCTGACCGTCTCGTAGATGTCGTCGCCACCCATGAGCCCGCACAGGGTGTTGGTGCAGACGCTGACGAGGTACTCGCCGACCGGCTTGCGCTTGTACATCGTGTAGAACGTCGCGACCGCGGCGACCTGCGCCTTGGTGATGCCGAGGACCTCGCTGCAGAAGGCGATGCCGTCGGGGGTGATGCAGTCCTGGACCGACTGCACGAGGTGCAGCAGCGGCAGCAGCGCCGAACGCTCGCGGCCCGCGGGGTAGCGGGCCGCCAACGCGCGGGCGTCCGCCCAGACCGACGGCTCGAACACCGAGGCGTCGCCCGGGCGATCCAGCTGCATGACCGTGGTGCGGTGGTTCGTGGTGCGGTCCAGGCCCTCGCCGCCGCCGACGGTGGCGGTGAGTGCGCGGTCGGTGGTCATCGGTCGCATCCCCCCATGACGGGATCGATCGAGGCGACGGACGCGATGACGTCGGCGACCATGCCACCGACCGACATCGCCGGCGCCGCCTGCAGGTTGATGAAGGAGGGTTCGCGCAGGTGCACGCGGTACGGGCGGGTGCCGCCGTCGGAGACGATGTGGGCGCCGAGTTCACCGCGGGGGCTCTCGATCGCCTGGTACACCTGCCCCGGCGGGACACGGAAGCCCTCGGTCACGAGCTTGAAGTGGTGGATGAGCGACTCCATCGAGCCGTTCATGATCTTCTGCACGTGGGCGAGGGAGTTGCCCAGGCCGTCCGGGCCGAGCGAGAGCCGCGCGGGCCAGGCGATCTTGGGGTCGTCGACCCAGACCGGTCCGGGCTCGAGCCGGTCGAGCACCTGCTCGACGATCTTGAGCGACTCGTGCATCTCCGCGACGCGGACGAGGAACCGCGCCCAGGAGTCACCGCGGTCGTCGGTCGGGATCTCGAAGTCGAAGGTCTCGTAGCCGAGGTACGGGTCGGTCTTGCGGAGGTCCCAGGGCAGACCTGCGGCGCGCAGCAGCGGACCGGTGACGCCAAGCTGCAGGCAGCCCTCGACCCCGATCCACCCGACGTCCTTGAGCCGCTGCACCCAGATCGGCTGCCCGCGCAGGAGCTTGTCGACCCCGGCGAGCTCCTCGCGCATGAGGCCGAGCCACTCCTCGATCTTCTCCACGCCGTTCTCGGGGAGGTCCTGCGCGACGCCGCCGGGCCGCACGTACGCGTGGTTCATCCGCAGGCCGGTGATGGCCTCGAGGACGTCGAGGCACTTCTCGCGGGCGCGGAAGCCGTTGGTCATGGCGGTGAGCGCGCCCATCTCCATGCCGCCGGTGGCGAGCCACACCCAGTGCGAGGAGACGCGGTTGATCTCCATCATCAGGATGCGGATGAGCTTGGTGCGCTCGGGCACCTCGACGCCGAGCAGGCGCTCGACACCCATCGAGTAGACGGTCTCGTTGAAGATCGGCGAGAGGTAGTCGGCGCGGGTCAGGAACGTGACGCCCTGGGTCCACGTGCGGTACTCAGTGTTCTTCTCGATGCCGGTGTGCAGGTAGCCCACGACGATGCGGGCGTCGGTGACGGTCTCGCCCTCGAGCTCCAGCACCAGCCGGAGCACGCCGTGGGTCGACGGGTGCTGCGGCCCCATGTTGAGGACGATGCGTTCCTCGTTGATGGGGTCGGTGCCGATGACCTCGTCCCAGTCACCGCCGGTGACGGTGAAGACGCGACCCTCGGTGGTCTCGCGACTCCCCGCGTACATGTCCTCGGACGTCGTCACTTGTAGGCCCTCCGCTCGTCCGGCGGCGGGATGCTCGCGCCCTTGTACTGGACCGGCACACCACCCAACGGGTAGTCCTTGCGCTGCGGGTGACCCGGCCAGTCGTCCGGCATCATGATCCGCGTCAGGCCGGGGTGACCGTCGTAGACGATCCCCAGCAGGTCCCAGGTCTCGCGTTCCTGCCAGTCCGCCGTGGGGTAGACGGAGGTCACGCTCGGCACGTGCGGGTCGGACTCCGGCACCGCGACCTCGAGCCGGATCCGGCGCCGCCACGTCATCGAGGTCAGGTTGACGACCGAGTGGAACCGCTTCTCGCTGCCGAGGTAGTCGACACCCGAGAGGTTCGAGAGCAGCTCGAAGCGCAGGAACTGGTCGTCGCGCAGGGCCTTGCACAACCCCACGAGGTGCTCGCGCGCCACGTACAGCGTGAGTTCGCCGCGGTCGACGACGACGCGGTCGACCGCGGCGTCGTACTCGGGGTAGGCGGCGATGAGGGCGTCGACGACGGCGTCGAAGTAGCTGCCGTACGGCCGCTCGGCCGCCGGGGCGGTCCATGGTTCGCGGACCAGGCGGGAGAAGCCGGTGGTGTCGCCGTAGCCCTGCACGCCGAACGAGCCGTGACGCTCACGGCCGAACGTCGCCTCGTCGGCTCCGCGGTCGTGGTCGACCTGGACCGGGGTCGGCAGGTCCGTGGCCACGGCGTCCTTCGCGGCCGCCGTCGGCGTGACGGCCGCCTGCGAGTTGGTCGTCCCGTCCTGGGGGTTGCCGGTCGACATCAGCGGGCGTACTTGTAGCTCGAGGGGACCAGCTCGACGTCCTGGTCGCGCAGGGTCTTCGCGCGGCGGGGGCCGAGCGGCTCGTTCTGGATCTTGTGGTGCAGCTTGAGGATCGCGTCGATCAGCATCTCCGGCCGCGGCGGACAGCCGGGCAGGTACATGTCGACCGGGACGACGTGGTCGACACCCTGGACCACCGCGTAGTTGTTGAACATGCCGCCCGAGCTCGCGCAGACGCCCATGGCGAGGACCCAGCGGGGCTCGGCCATCTGGTCGTAGATGGTGCGCAGGACCGGCGCCATCTTCTGCGTCACGCGGCCGGCGACGATCATGAGGTCGGCCTGGCGCGGCGAGGGGCGGAAGACCTCCATGCCGAACCGCGCGGAGTCGTACCGCGGGGCGCCGAAGGTCATCATCTCGATGGCGCAGCAGGCGAGGCCGAACGTGACCGGCCACAACGACGACTTACGGGTCCAGTTGACGACTGCCTCCACCGAGGTGAGCAGCACGCCTTCCGGGAGTTTCTCCTCGAGTCCCACGGTTTCCTACCTCAGTCCCAGTCGAGTCCACCGCGTCGCCACACGTACATGTAGACGATGAACACGGTGACGATGAAGATGACCATCTCGACGAGCCCGAACAGGCCCAGCACCCCGTTGGCGACCGCGTACGGGTACAGGAAGATGATCTCGATGTCGAAGACGATGAACAGCATCGCCGTCAGGAAGTACTTGATCGGGAACCGCTGCGGACCGACCGGCTGTGGCGTCGGTTCGATGCCGCACTCGTAGGAGTCGAGCTTCACCCGGTTGTACCGCTTCGGGCCGGTGAAGGGCGCGATGCCCACCGAGAAACCCGCGAAGCCGAACGCGAGGACGAACAGCAGCACGATCGGCATGTACGGGGCGATGGGCACTGCCTGTCCTCCTCCGGGGATGGGGCCTGCTCGAGCGCTACGAGGCTAGCTCCGGGGTGCCGCCCCGGACGGGATAAGGGTCGCCTTACCTGGAAACGGTCACCGCACCGCCGGGGTGATCTTCGTGAGCACCTCGATGGCGCGGTCGGACAGGTCACCACCGTGCGGGTCGTGGAGGTTCGCCAGCAGTTTGAGCACGAACCGCATGAGGCCCGGGTGCGGCAGACCGTGCCGGGTGCACGCGCGCATCACCGCGGGGTTGCCGATGAGCTTCACGAACACCCCGCCGAGGCGGTAGTAGCTGCCCCACTCGGCCGCCATCGCCGCGGGGTAACCTGCGAACGCCTTCTCCCGGCTGCTGCCCTCGGGCCGGCCCAGCGCCTGCACGACCGCCTCGGCCGCGAACTTGCCGGACTCCATCGCGTACGGGATGCCCTCGCCGTTGAACGGGTTGACCGACCCGCCGGAGTCGCCGACCAGCATGAGACCGTCGCGGTAGTGCGGCGTCCGGTTGAAACCCATCGGCAGGCCCGCGCCGCGGGTCGGGCCGGTGGCGTTGGCCTCGCGCAGTCCCCACTCCTCGGGCGTGTTGTCGAGCCAGGTGGTGAGCAGCGCGCGGTAGTCGGTCTTCTGGAAGCCCGCGCTCGAGTTGAGCACGCCGAGCCCGACGTTGACCGTGCCGTCGCCCATGCCGAAGATCCAGCCGTAGCCGGGCAGCAGCTTGGCGTCGTCGGCGCCGGGCGGGCCGTCCCAGAGTTCGAGCCAGGACTCGAGGTAGTCGTCGTGGGTGCGCGGGCTCTCGTAGTAGCGGCGCACGGCCACACCCATCGGGCGCTTGTCGTCGCGGTTGATGCCGCGCTTGAGCGCCATCCGGCCGGACACGCCGTCGCAGGCGACGACGATGGGCGCGGTGATCTCGAACGGGCGCTTGTCCGGACCCTGCTTACCGCTGACCCCGACCACGCGGCCGGTGGCGTCCTCGAGCGGGTCGCCGACCGTGCCCTCTTGGTACAACCGGGCGCCGGCGGAGACGGCCCGACCGGCCAGCAGCGAGTCGAGGTCGGCGCGCGGGCGGACCAGACCGTAGGAGGGGAACGACGTCAGCTCGGGCCAGTCCAGGTGCAGCCGCAGTCCACCGCCGACCACGCGCAAGCCCTTGTTGTGCAGCCAGCCCGCCTCCTCGGAGACGTCGACGCCCATGTCGAGGAGCGCCCGGGTGCCGCGCGGGGTGAGGCCGTCGCCGCAGACCTTCTCGCGAGGGAACCGGCTCTTCTCGACGAGCGCGACGTCGAGGCCCGCCTGCGCCATCCAGTACGCGGCGGCGCTGCCGGACGGCCCCGCCCCCACGACGACGACGTCGGCGGTGCTGCGCTCGGGCAGATCGGCGCTGGGCAGTGCGGCGCTGGGCCGTGCGGTGCCCTCCGGCGCGGAGTCGGGCGTCGCCCCCGCCGTGCCGGAGATCGGGGCGGTGGTGGTCACGTCCCCGAGGTTACGCGCGCTCGTGAACGTGTTCACAAGCTGCGGGGCCCGGCGTCGTGGGCCCGCGGGACGGCCTCGTCCGCGCACGAGCGGGTGCGCCGTGGTTGAATCCGTCGCCGTGGAACTGACACGCGACGACGTGGACGGGGCCGTCGTGATCGCCGTCGCGGGCGACCTCGACATCGCCACCGCCGACCACCTGTTCCGGGACGCCCACGAGGCCCTCCGGTCCCGCGAGGGCTCGACGCTCGTCCTCGACCTGTCCGGGGTCTCGTTCCTCGACTCGAGCGGCATCGGGACCCTGGTCGAGTTGCGCAACGTCGCCACCGACACCGGGGGTCAGCTGGTGCTGCGCCGCCCGAGCGCACGCACCCGGCGGCTGCTGGAGATCACCGCCCTCGACACCGTCTTCACCATCGACGCCTGAGGCGCCACCGGCTCGCGCCTCCCGGCTCCGGGAGCTCGCTGCTGAGCCTCAGGCGCGGACGCGTGCCGCCAGGGCCGTGGTGTCGTCGCTGCCGTCGCCGACCCCGGCCTGGACCACCCCGCCGAGCCAGCCGTCGAGCAGGCCCGGGTCGGGACGACGCTGCTCCACCAGCGCCAGCAGGGTCGCCATCGTGGTGTCGATCGCGGTGTCACGCCGCTCCACCAGGCCGTCGGAGAACGTCAGCAGGGTGTCGCCCGGCTCCAGGGCGACGACGGTGGGCTGCAGCGCGGCCGCGAGTTGCACCCCGAGCGGCGGGCGGGTCGCGGTCTGCAACGCCCGCGCCGGCGCGGTCGGGTCGGCCGGGACCAGGACCGGGGGCAGGTGCGCCGCGCCGAGCACCGACACCTCGCTCGCCACCGGGTCGATCTCGACGATGGCGCAGGTCGCGATCGTGCGGCGCATGAGCGTGGCCACGGCGCGGTCGAGGCGGTCCAACGCCTCCCCCGGCGGTGTGCCGTCGAGCAGGTAGGTGCGCAGCGAGGTCCGGATCTGCGCCATGGTCGCGGCGGCGTCGAGGCCGTGACCGCTGACGTCGCCGACGACGAGCGCGTACCGGCCACTCGCGGTCGGGACGACGTCCCACCAGTCGCCGCCGAGGATGCCCGACTCCGACGGGTTGTAGCGGGTCGCGAGGTCGACCCCCGGGATCGTCGGCGCGACCGGCATGACCAGTGCACGCTGCAACGACTCGGCCACGAACAGCTGGTCACGGGCCCGCCGGACCCGGATGCGGTCGACGAACTGGCGCAGCGTGTCCGCGGCGTCGACCTGAGGGGGCTGCCACGGGGTGCTGCGTCCCCGCTCGACCTCCTGCCACTGCGCGAACGACTCGCGGGGGCCGTAGGTCGGCAGGTCACCGTCGCGGGTGGGCGGGTGCACGACCTTGACCGTCGGCTCGCCACCCCACGTGACGGCGCGGGCGAGTTCGTGGCGCAGCGCGAGCAGCCAGCGGCCGTCGCCGAGGTCGACGACCATCGCGCCGGCGTACGAGGGGTCGAGGTCCGGGTCGAGCGCTGCGAGGCCGTCGGACGTGACGACCGGGTCGTCCGGCACCGTGCGCCGCAGCAGGTCCACGATCCGCTCCGCGAGGTCGGGGGCGACGGGCGCGCCGAACGTCTGCCGTGAGGGGGTGTCGTCGACGACCACCTCCACCACCAACGAGTCCGCCTCGAACAGCTCGCGCATCTCCTCGGCCGCGAGCACGAGCGCGACGTCGAGCGTGGTGTCGTCGTGACTGATGCGATCGGTCAGCGCCGCGACCCGCTGCTGCGCACGCAGTTCGGCCTCGCGGCGGTCGGCCTGCTCCCGGTCGTCGATGGCCGACGACGCGACCTGGGCGAGGAACTCGGCGGCGGACCGGGCGTCGAACGAGGGCCGGTGCGGGCTGTTGTGGTGGCAGGCCACCAGGCCCCAGAGCCGGCCGTCGATGACGAGCGACAGCGACATCGACGCGTGCACGCCCATGTTGGCGAGGTACTGCAGGTGCACCGGCGAGACGCTGCGCAGGGCGGCCCGCGAGAGGTCGATGGGCGCGCCGGTGGCCGGGTCGTGGTCCGGCACCAGCGCGCTGGGCGTGTAGGTGGCGTCGGCGATGAGCCGGGTCCAGTTGCGGACGTACAGCTCCCGCGCCTGGGCCGGGATGTCGCTGGCCGGGTAGTGCAGGCCGAGGTAGGGCTCCTGCTCCGGCAGGCACCGCTCGGCGACGACCTCGCCGTTCCAGTTCGCGTCGAAGCGGTAGACCATGACGCGGTCGAAGCCGGTCAGCGCGTGGACCTCGGCGGCGAGCACGTCACAGAGCGTGGTGATGCTGCCCGCGGCGGTGATCCGGGCGAGCGCCTCCCGGGCGGTGCGGTAGGACATCGCGCCGGCACCGAGGGCGTCGAGCACCGGTTCGAGTTCGACCACCCGCATCCCGGTCGAGCGGTGCACGAGCACGTCGACCTCGGCACCCGCGAGCATGCCGAGCCCCCCGCCGTCGGAGGCCGTGGGCAGGCGCAACCGCAGCGGTCCGCCGACCCCCTCGGGATCGGCCGGGTTCATCGCCGACAGGACGCTCGCGAGCTGACCCGGGCCGATGACCGTGGCGGCGTCGACCCCGTGCAGGGACGCGACCGAGCGGCCGAGGAGGGTGTCGACGTTGTCCGAGACGACGACGATCCGGTTCTGCTCGTCCAGGCCGAGCAGGACCCCGTGCGGCTGGATCGACCCCGGGACCCTGATCGGCTCGCGGGCGCAGACGTCGTCGGCGCTGCCGGGCTCGGGGGCGAGCGCGGCGGCACCGGTGTCAGGGACGGCCGAGGGCGGCGGGGGCACCCACCGAACCTAACCGGTACCGAGCGCCCGCGGACTCAACGGCGCGGTCTGCTCCCAGGCGAGCAGGCGCGCCTTGGCCTCGGCACCGCCGCGGTAGGCGCCGGTGGTGCCGTCGGAGCGCACGACGCGGTGGCATGGGACCACGAGCGGCACCGGGTTGGTGGCGCACGCGGTGCCGACCGCGCGCACCGCCGCCGGGTGGCCGACCCCGGCGGCGACGGCCCCGTAGCTCGCGCGGGTTCCGTACGGGATGGCGCGCAGGTGCTCGACCACCGTGCGGCGGAAACCGCGGGTGAGGCGCAGGTCCAGCGGCAGGTCGAAGTCGTGCCGGTCGCCGGCGAAGTACTCGTCGAGCTCGCGGGCGGCCGCGTCGAGCCGTCCGGGCGCGTGCAGCACGCGGGGGCTCACGGCGGCCGCGAGGGCGGTCAGGACGTCGTCGTGGCCCTCGCTGGCGAACGCGACGCGCACGACTCCCGCGGGCGTCGCGGCGACGAGCAGCGGGCCGAGCGGGGAGTCGACGGTGCGGTAGGCGAGGTCGAGCAGGTCCTGCTCCGCGGCCGCGGTCACCAGCCGGGCGTGCAGGCTCGCGAGCGCGGCGGTGTCGGAGGCCGGGTCCGTGGTCTGGGCGGGGTCGGTCACGACGTCTCCCGTGGTCGGGCCGCGGTGGTGCGGCGCAGGGTGGCGATGCCGTCGGCGGCGCTGCGGCGGGCGGCCGCCTCGGTGCTGCCGAGCAGCGCGGCGATGTCGGCGTAGGCGAGGTCGGCGAGGTAGCGGTACGCGACGGCGTGGCGTTGCCGGTCCGGCAGGGCGGCGACCGCCGCGGCGAGCGCGGGGTCGGTCGGGTCGGGATCGGCGGTCTCCCGCGCGACCGCGTCAGGAGCCGGTTCGGCCACCGGCAGCGGGGCCCGGCCCCGGGCCCGGACGACGTCCAGGGCGCGACGGTGGGCGATGGTGACGAGCCAGGCGCGGACGTCGGAGTCCGGCCGCAGGCGCGGGTAGGCGCGCAGGGCGGAGAGGAAGGTCTCGGACCAGGCGTCGTCGGCGTCGACCGGCCCGACCACCGCCCGGCACACCCGCAGCACGACGGCGCCGTGTGCGGCGACGACGGACTCGAACGGCGGCAGACCCTCCACGGAGGGTGAACGTACGAGGGATCAGATCTGTGAGGTCAGTGCGCGTCGGCGGTGCTGCGTCCGCGGGTGGCCCGCTTGACGACGATCGTCCAGACGAGGGCGCCGAGCAGCGCGATGACGCCACCGGCCACGAGCAGGACGGCGGCGAGGCCCCCGTCGAAGACGATGGTGATGACGCCCGCCGTGGCCACCGCGCACCCGAGCAGCAGGATGGCGACGGCGGTCCACTCGAACAGGGCGGTACGGCTCACACCTCGGAGCTTAGGGGATGCCCCCTCGCGGCCCCTGGGCCGAGGTACTCCACAAGAACGGTGGACATGGTGCACAATGGTGGAGTGACGTCCCGGTCAGGTTCTCCCGCCACCCACGAGGGTGCGCTGCTGGACCGGTTCTGGTCGGGACGACGCGCGGGCTTGTTCGACGAGTGGTGTCCCCGGGTCACGTCCCGCTGACCCTCGTCCGCCCGTCCTCCCGGAGTCGACCCGTGACCTCCACCCTGCTCCCGGCCGTTGCCGGCCACCACCTCCCCGCCGACGACCAGCCGCTCGCCGGCCGTCGACTCGGCGAACTCACCCGCTGGTACGCGGCCGAACTGGCCGCCGGCCGGTTCGGTCCCGTCCGCTACGGCGACCCGGCCCGACCGGGCGATCCCGACGCCCGCTGGCACGTGCGCGTCCACGCCGACGACCTCATCGACGTGTGGGTCATCAGCTGGCTGCCGTCCCAGAGCACCCAGTTGCACGACCACGGCGGCTCCGCCGGCGCGTTCACCGTCGTGCGCGGCGTGCTCACCGAGTCGGTCTGGTCGCCAGGCCGCCGCGACCCGTCCGGTCGGCGCCACGGCGGGCTGCACGACCGCGAGCACCGCGCGCGGACGACCGTTGCCTTCGGCACCGATCGCGTCCACGACGTCCGCAACCTCGGCACGGAACCCGCAGTGTCGGTGCACGTGTACTCGCGACCCTTGCGTCGCATGGGCTACTTCGACGTGCAGGACGGATCGTTGCAGCTGACATCGGTCCTCGACACGACCGATCCGGAGCCGGCGTCGTGACGGCCGTCGCTGCACCGCCCGCGCTGTACGCGAGTGTCGAGGAACTGCTGGCCGCCGCGCGGGGTGGACTCCCCCGCCTCGGACCGGGCGCCGCCGCGGAGGCGGTGCGCCGCGGCGCGTTGCTGGTCGACATCCGCCCGGCCTGGCAGCGCGGCCGCGAGGGCGAGATCCCGGGCGCCGTCGTGGTCGAACGCAACCACCTCGAGTGGCGCCTGCACCCGGGCTCGTCGGCCCGGCTGCCGCAGGCGGTCGCGGGTCAGGAGTGGGTCGTCGTCTGCTCCGAGGGCTACACCTCGTCGCTCGCCGCCGCCGCCCTGCGCTCACTGGGCCTGCCCGCCACCGACCTCGACGGCGGCTTCCACGCCTGGTCCGCCGCGGGCCTGCCCGTCACCCCGGCCGACTCCCCCGCGACCCCCGTGGAGCACGTCGTCCCGGCCCGGACGCCACCCCACCCCCGTCGTTGATCAAGGAGCTGTGGTCGTGGCGCCCGGCGTGTCGCACGATCACAGCTCCTTGATCAACTCGCGAGGTAGGGGCAGTGCCGGCAGCCGTTGCCACAGCACCAGCCGCGGCCGGCGAGGTAGCGGGCGGTCATGACGAACAGGCCGGTCTCGGGGTCGCGGTAGAGCGCCTCGTCCGCCGCCATGGCCGCGGCGTGCGCGGCGAGGACCTCCGCCCGGCGCGGGTGGTCCGCCGGCAGCCGGAGCGGGTGCGGCTCGGTGAGGTCACGGTCGGCGAGCGGCAGGTCCGCACGCGGGGTCACTGCGGCAGCGCCTGCAGCAACGTGCGGCTGATCGGCACCGAGGTGTCGGTCGAGCGTTCCCCGCCGAGGACGAACACCGAGAACGCGAGGTCGCCGCGCACCCCGGCGAACCACGAGTGCGCCTTCGGCGGGTCGTCGGTGCCGTACTCGGCGGTGCCGGTCTTGCCCTCGACCTCGCCGGGCAGGTCGGCGAGGCCACGCCCGGTCGCCCCGGGGACAGTGACGACGTCACGCATGAGGGTGTTCATCGCGGCGGTCACCGCCGGGGACGCGGTGGCGAGCTTCTGCCCCGGCGTGCCTGCCACGAGTGACGGCGCGACGGCGGTGCCGGTCGCAGCACCGCCCGCCATCTCCGCCATGAGCAGCGGGCTGACCAGCACCTGCCCCTGCCCGTAGCCCTCGGCGGCCAGTTCGTTGCTCTGGGCGTCGTTCGGCATCGACCCGGAGAACGCGTCGACCGGCAGCTCCCACTTCTGCCCCAGCCCCAGCGACGCCGCGGCCCGGGCCAGCCCGCCGGCCGGCAGCTTCAGCGCGAACGCGGCGGCGCTGGTGTTGCAGGAGAACGCGAACGCCTGCGCGACCGGGATCGTGCCCTTGGTGAACTCGTCCTCGTTGCGGACGGTCTGGCCGTTGACGGTCGTCGTCGCGGGGCAGTCGACCGGGGTGTCGGGCGTGATGCCGGACAGCTGCGAGAAGACCCCGGTGTACGTGGCGATCTTGAACGTCGAGCCGGGCGGGAACTGCCCGGTCAGCGCCAGGTCGCCCTGCGCCGCCGCGGCGGCGTTGTTCGCCACCGCGAGCACGGCGCCGGTCGAGGGGCGGGTGACGACGATGGTCGCCGGGAGGGCGACGTCCGCCAGCGTGTTCTCCGCGGCGGTCTGCACCGCCCGGTCCAGGGTGAGCGTGACGTCCTTCCCGGCGGCCGGCCCGGCCACGGTCGCGACCGACCTGACCTTCCGGTCTGTGCTGTCACGCAGGTCGACCGAGAGGCCGGGTGTGCCGCCGAGCGTGGCGTTCAGCGCCTCCTGCAGACCGCCCTGACCCACGACGTCACCGGCGGTGATCGCCCCCTTCGAGGCCTGCACCTGGTCGGCGGTGGCGGGTCCGACGCGGCCGAGCAGCGGCTGCGCGAAGGTGCTGGTCGGACCGAGCAGCGCGGTGCTGGAGGGGAACTGCACGCCGGGCAGGTCGTAGATGCGGGCCTTGACCTGGTCGTAGACCGCGCGACGCAGGGTCACGACCGTGACGAGCTGACCGGTGGGCGTCGCCTCGGCATCGGCGATGATCTGGGCCGCGGTGGTCTGCAGTTGCGGCACGGCGGCCAGCTGGGCGGCGAGCGTGCCCAGGTCACCCGCCTGCGTCCGGTCGATGCCGACGGTGACGACCTCCTGCTGCGTGAACAAGGGGGTGCCGTCGCTGTCGAGCAACCCGCCGCGGGTCGGCGCGGTCCGCGTGGTCGCGAGGTACTGCCCGGCCTGGGTCACCGCGGGTGCGACGTCGGTCGTGGTCCACCGCACCTTCCACGGGTCGTCGTCCTTCCCGCCCGCCTGGACCGTCAGCGTGCCCGTGTAGTCCCACGTCCGCGTCACGCCCGCGAACTTCCACGAGGCCCGGTAGTCGACCGTCGAGGTGGTCTTCGGGTCCTTCGTCGAGCCGGTGACGGTGAACGTCGGCGTCGCGCCCGGCATGGCCGCGAGCGTCGCGGCCAGCGCGGTCTTCGCCGCCGTGGGGTCATCGGTCGCGAGCCCCGCGTCGGCCGCGTTGCGCGCGGCGTAGGCGTCGAGGAACTCCTGGGCGGCGTCGCGGTCGGGGCGGTCGTCCGAGGTGCAGGCGACCAGCGTCGACACCAGCACCACGGTCGCGGCCAGGACGCCGGCGGACCGGCGGAGAGCGGGAGGTCGCGGCACGGGGTGCGACGGTAACCCGCCGCGATGTCAGGACGCTGGGGACCAGCCGGGGTCGCGGCCGGACAGGCCGAGCAACCGGTCGAGCGCCGGTGCGTCGTCCGGGACCGGGACGGGCGGACCGAACGGTTTGCCCTCGCCCTGGAACTCGTCGGTGAGCATGGCCGGCGCGAACTGCAGCGAGGCCTCGCACGCCTCGTCCGACGGCGCCCAGCGTTGGCCGGTGGCGGCGGCGAGGTCCCAGCCGTGGACCACGTACTCCCACAGGATCATGGACAGCGCCACGTCGCCGGGCAGGCCGTTCCCGCCGAGCTTCAGCTCCCGTTCGAGGGCGCCGTCGCGCACGGCGGTGGCGAGCCGGACGGTGGAGTCGCGGACGCTGTCGACCAGTCCGTCGACGTCGTCCGGCACCTCGGCCCCGGCCGCGGCGGCCTGACCGCTCGGGTCGCTGTAGCCGTCGGCGAAGTTCGCGAGCCAGCTGGCCGCGTGGTGGCGCACCCCCGCCACGTCGAGCTCGGTGCAGGGGGTCGGGTCGGACTCGTGGCCCCGGGTGCCCTCGACCACCACGGCGAGGTCGTCGAGGACGGGACGGAGCAGGTCGGCGGTCGTCGTCATGGCCCGACCGTCCCACCCGGCGGGACCTCAGGTCTTGGACGAACGCGACACGGCGGGGTCCGCGACGGCCTCCGGCTCGACTGCCCCAGCGAACGGGCGCCACCGGCGGTCGAGCGTCAGCCACGCGACGACCGCCGCCAGCACCACCAGCAACTCCGGGCGCAGGGCGAGGTCCAAACCGTTCGGCCGGACGTGCAGGATCGCTGTGATCGATCCGACCGCGAGCAGGTAGGCGGCGAGCCGCCCTCGCACCGCGAGCGCCGCCGGCACGAGCGGCCAGAACCAGTACCAGGCCAGCGAGAGCGTGGAGATCAACGCGGGCGCCAGCAGCGCGGCGGCGAGCAGGGGCAGCGGCGCGTCACGCACCGCGAGCACCCAGAGCACGACCAGGACCGCCGCCAGCACCGCGGTGACGACCGGGCCACCGCCGTGTTCGTCGGTGTTCGCCGCGGTCAGCCACGCGAGTCCCCGGCCGGCCGCGAGCGTGGACAGCCCGAGGGCGGCGAGGGCGCCGAGGAGTGCGAGCGCCGCGCCGCCGAGGGCGTCGGCCGCCCGCTCCCGGGGCACCACCCGCCACGACGCGGCGCCGCGGTGCGGACCGTCGGGGGCGTAGCGGGCCCACAGCAGCGGCAGGAAGGGCGCGGCCACGACAGCCGGGATCTTGATCGCCGCGGCCAGCCCGACCAGCACGCCGCCGAGAAGCAACGCGCGGACCCGCGACCCGGACGACACCGCGACGAGCAGGCCCGCAGCGAGCAGCCCGACCATGAGGGTGTCGTTGTGGCCGCCGCCCACACCGTGCAGGACGACGAGCGGGTTGGCCACGACGAGCCAGGTGGCGGTCCGCGCCGAGGCGCCCACCCGGCGCGCCAGGACGGGCACGACGGCCGCGAGCAGGACGAACCCCAGCACCGCCGGCAACCGCAGCACCACCACCTGCAACAGCTCGTGGTCGCCGGTGACGGCGTCGAGGCCGCGGGCGAGCACGGTCCACAACGGCCCGTAGGGCGACGGCGCGTCGACCCACCGCGCGGACACGTTGGCGAGCGTCGGGCCGCCGAACGCGCTGGGCGCCACGGTGTACGGGTCCAGCCCGGAAGCCGTGATGCGAGCCTGCGCGGCGTACGCCCACAGGTCACGGCTCATGGCGGGCATCGCGAGCAGCAGCGGCGCGGCTGTCGCCAGTCCGAACGCGCGCAGCACCCGGACGTCGACGTCCGTGCCCCGCCAGAGGTGTCGTCCGAGGCCGAGCCAGGCGAGGACCACCAGCCCGACGCCGACGTACCAGCCGACCAGCGCGACCGGCGAGCCCTGCGGCAGCGCCTCGACGACGGCGGGCGGGTCGGTGCGGAACGCCAGCGGCGTCGCGCCGACCCAGTACGAGGCAACGGTGACGAGCGCCGACCCGGCCACGCCACCGGCCACGCCACCGGCCACGAGCGTGCGCGGTGACGGCCGCTGCACCCCGAGCCCGTCCACGCGCCCATGATGACGGTTCGGGAGCACCGGGCGCGCCCACGACCCGGCAGTCGTCACGGCGCGGTGAGCACGTCCAGCAGCAGGTGCAGGGCGGCCGACACGGCGCGGGAGCGGACGTCCGGGCGGGCGCCGGGGATGTTCAGCCGACGCGCCAGGGTGTTCGCGGGCGTGACGACGCAGAGGTGGACGAGGCCGACCGGCTTCTCGGCGGTGCCCCCGCCGGGCCCGGCGATGCCGGTGACGCCGAGGCCGACGTCGGCGCCGAAGCGGGCGGCAGCACCGCGGGCCATCGCCTCGGCCACCTCGGCACTCACGGCGCCGACGCTCTCGAACAGCGCGGGGTCGACGCCGAGCAGGTCGACCTTGGCATCGTTGCTGTACGCAACGGTCCCGCCCTGCAGGTACGCGGACGAACCGGCGCGCTCCGACAGGCGACCGGTCAGCAACCCGCCGGTGCACGACTCCCCCACCCCGAGCGTCCAGCCCCGGGCGGTGAGCGCGGCCACGACGAGTTCGTCGACCGTGGCGCCGCCCGGCGAGAACACCGTCCGCGGGTACGCCTGTTCGAGCCTCTCGACGAACGCGTCGTAGGTCGGCTGGGCCGACGGGTCGTAGCGGGTGACGACCTCGAGCTCACCGCCGTCGCGCAGGCAGGTGGTGATCTCGAGTCCGTCCAACGCGGTGTCGAGATCGCGCAGGGTCGCCGCGATCTCCGACTCCGGCGTGCCCCACATCCGCACGGTCGACTGGCGGATCTCACCCGCGCGCGCCAGCACGGCACGGACCGTTGCATCCGACAACACGGCCGGCCACATGCCCTGCAGCTCACGCGGCGGTCCGGGCAGGACCACCACGGGCGGGCCGTCGCCCTCGGCCGGTGGCACGACCAGTCCCGGTGCGGTGCCGACCGGCTCCAGGACTGTGGCACCCCGCGGCACCATCGCCTGCTTGCGCGTGGCGACGGCCGTGGTCTCCGGGTCCATCCGCCACCCTCGCCCGGCGGCGAGCCGCGCCACGATCGCGCCGATCCGGGCCTCGAGATCGGTGTCGAGGGCGGAGGGCCGGCCCTGGAAGTCGCCCACGACGACCGCGGTGAGGTCGTCGGCGGTCGGGCCGAGCCCACCCGAGGTCAGCACCAGGTCGACGCCGCTGCCGGACAGGAAGCCCAACGTGGCGCGGAGGTCCTCGGGCCGGTCGCCGACCACCACGATCTGTGCGACGTCGACTCCGACGGCACGCAGGGCCTCGGCGAGCCACGGCCCGTTGCGGTCGGCCACTCTCCCGGTGAGCACCTCGGTGCCCGTCACCACGACCGCCGCGCGCACCGTCACCCGGTCGATCCTAGGGAGCGGGTCCGGTGACCGCGGCCACAGGAGGATGGTGGAGCGACGTGGCGAGGAGCGGGAGCGGGAGCGGCGACGACGCACCCGTCACGTTGCGCAAGATCGCGCCGTCGGTGTTCCTGCCCGCGCTGGTGTACGAGATCGGCGACGGCGCCATCGCGCCGATCATCGCCCTCACCGCGCTCGACGTCGGGGCCTCGCCGGGCACGGCCGGGTTCATGCTGGCCCTGCTTGGTATCGGGCAGATCCTCGGTGACATCCCCGCCGGCCGTGTCGCCGACCGCATCGGTGACCGCCACGCCATGGCCGTCGCGAGTTCGCTGGCGGCGCTCGGTCTGCTCGGCTGCTTCTTCACGGGCTCGTTGTGGCTGCTGGGCCTGTGCCTGCTGCTCGTCGGCGCCTCGAACTCGACGTACTACCTGGCGCGGCAGTCGTACCTCACCGAGGTCGCGCCCCTGCACCTGCGCGCCCGGGCGCTGTCGACCCTCGGCGGCTCGCACCGCATCGGGCTGTTCATCGGGCCGTTCCTCGGTGCCGCGGCCATCTCGGTCGGCGGTCTGCGCAGCGCCTACCTCGTGGCGATCGCGGCCGTCCTGGCGTCGGGGACGTTGGTGCTGGTCATCAAGGACGTCCCCTCCTCGCCCGAGGCGCAGCGGGCCGTGCGCGGGGCGATGAGCTCGTCGCAGATGTTCGTCCGCTACCGGCGGCTGTTCGTCACCCTCGGCCTGGCGGTGTTCGCGGTCGGGGCGGTGCGGGCCGCGCGGCAGACCGTGTTGCCGTTGTGGGCCGAGCACATCGGGTTGTCCGCGAGCACGACCAGCATCGTCTTCGGCATCGCCAGCGCCGTGGACATGGCCCTCTTCTACCCGTCCGGCAAGGTGATGGACCAGTTCGGGCGCCTCGCCGTCGCCCTGCCGTCGATGATCGTCCTGGGCGGCGCCATGGTCGCCCTGCCGCTGACCCACGGCGTGGTGACGTTGACGATCGTCGCGATGACGATGAGCTTCGGCAACGGCATCGGCTCGGGGATCATGATGACCCTCGGCGCCGACGTCGCCCCCGCCGACGGCCGCACCCGGTTCCTCGCCGTCTGGCGGCTGTACAACGACTCCGGCAACGCCGTCGGGCCCGTCGTGGTCTCACTCGTCGCCCTGGCCAGCACCCTCGCCACCGGGATCGTCGCGATCGGGTCGGTCGGGCTGCTCGCCGCCGCCGCGCTCGGTCGCTGGGTCCCGCGCTACTCCCCGTTCGCCACCCGTGCCTCGACGCTCGCGCACCGGCGGGCGCAGGCCGAGTCCGACGCCGCCGGCTGAGCCGGGAGCGTCAGCCCAGCCAGCCCCGGTCGCGCGCCGCCAACCCGGCCTGGAACCGCGTCCGCACCCCGAGTTCGACGAGCAACCGTTGCACCCGGCGTTGGGTGGTCCGCTCGCTCCACCCCATCGCCCGCGCGATGCCGGCGTCGGTCTGACCCGCGGCGAGGAGCGTCAGCACCGGCCCGAAGTCGACGTCGTCGCCGACGGGCTCGGTCGACACCGGTGACGCGCCCGCCCACACCATCTCGAACAGCGCCCGCAGACCCGCGACCATCGCCGTCGAGCGCACCACGAACGCGGCCTGCCCGACCGCGCCGCCGGACACCACGGGCAGGACCGCCACCTCGTCGTCGAAGAGCATGAGCTTGATCGGGACGGCGTCGCTGATCCGTGCCTGCTCCCCCGCCCGCACCGAGGGCAGGATGTCCCGCTCCATCCGGCCGGGCCACGCCGCCGCCTCCGGGTCGTAGACGACCTGCAGCGCCACGCCGTCGTGCAGGCGGCGCACCTCGGCCATGAAGCTCGACCCGGGTTCGTGCACGTACGGGGGCTTGTCGAAACCGCAGATGCGCCGACGGCTCTGCTCCATCAACCGGTCGACACACGCTCCGATCTCCTCGGACCCGACGACGACCTCGACCAGGTCCGAGGGCGAGGGCAACCGCCCGCCCGCGCGGTGCAGGTCCTCCAGGCGTCGCACGGTTTCCCGCGCCGTACGGATCTCCGCCTCCCGCTCGGCGAGGCGCGGACCGAACAGCAGGTCCGGCGACACCGCGCGGTACCGCAGGCCGCCGCCGGGCGTGCGGCGGGCGGCGCCGGCGGCCACCAGGCGTGCGACCGCCGCCTCCGTCCCGGCCGGGTCGAGACCGGTCGCCGCGGCGAGTTCGCCGACGCCCGACTGCGGTGCGCGGACCAACGCGGCGTAGAGCGCGGCGTCGGTCTCGTCGAGGCCGAGCGACGACCACCCCTGCTCGTGGCGGGACCCCGCCACCTGTCCGGATCTGGTCACGCTGACCATCTTGCGGCACTCCGCCAGGGGGCGTCCGATACGAGTGCCGGGTGGCGTCCCATCCGGTCCGCGTCCCGAACCGGAGAGATCCCACGTGCGTCGTCCCCGCCAGAACGCCCTCGCCGCCGCGACCGTCGCGAGCGTCGCGCTCGCCGTCGTCGTCGTGAGCGCCGCACCCGCCGGTGCCGCGCCGGGTGGCCCTCCCACCCCCTCGACCCCGACGGCCCCCGTCACGCGCACCGTCACCCTCCCGCGCGGCGCGTCCATCCGCCTCGACGCGAACGGCGTCGCGCACGAGGTCGACGCCGCCGGACACGAGACGGCCCAGCGGGTCTTCCCGGCCGCGCCCGCCCTCGCCCTCGGCAGCGCCGAGCTGTCCGACAGCCGCATCCGGGCCGCGTTCGCCCCGGCCCCGGACACCTCGGCGGTCATCGCCACCCTCGCCCCCACCGTCGGGTTGACCGGCGCCAGCACCCCGCACCCGGCCGTGCCGGGCGAGCGCTCGGCCGTCACGTCCAACACGGCCGTCAACGCCGCCTTCGCGCGGATCGGCGCCCGGACCGCCCACGCCCTGTTGCCGCAGCTCTCCGCGGCCGAGGCGGGCGCGGTGGCCTCGGCGGCGACGTCGACGCTGGGCACCGCCGCGCCCGACCTCGCGCGCACCGTCGTCGTCGACGTCACCGGCGACCCCGCCGCGGCCGCGGCGATCCTGCGTGCCACCCCGGGTGTCACGTTCGCCGAGGGCCGCCGGGCGGTCGTCGGGATGAACACCGGCTCGACACCGCTGCCGACCGGGAGCGCGACCACCACGACGCCCACCTCGACCGCGGCCAACGGGACCGCCACGAAACCCGGCGTCTACCCGAACGCGGCGCTGACGACCTCCGCCGCGAGCTTCCTCAACGCGAACGGCGTCGACGCGGTCCCGGCCTGGTCGACGCTCGCCGCCCGCACCGGCGCGTTGCCGGGAACCGGGACCCGCATCACCAACGTCTCGGTGGGCGACCTGACCGACGCCTCGATGAAGTCCGACCCGTACGTGGCGGCCTACGGTCCGACCACGGTGGTCGACGGCGGCCAGCGCTTCCTCGACCTGCCGTCCCTGCCGCTCATCCCCACGTACACGGCCTCCGGCTCGGGCACGCTCGACCCGCTGGGTTCGACGACCGGGCAGGACCCGGCGCTCGAGGAGGTGCTGCTCGACTTCGGCGTCATGGCGCCACTGCCCCACGGGTCGCAGCGCGCCGGGGCGACCGGCGACGGCCCGACCGACCTGCTCGGCATCGCCCCCGGCGCGTCGTACCGCCTCGTCGTGCCCCAGGTCCCCACCAACGACCAGATCGCCGTCGCGCTCGTCGCCGCGGCCCGGCAGACACCGAAGCCCGACGTCATCACCGCGAGCCTCGGGTTCGGGACCGACACCGAGGGCTACCCCGGCCGCTACCTCGAGGACGACCCGGTCCTGCAGGCCACCATCGCCGCGATCGTGCACCGCTACGGCGTCGTCGTGACCATCTCCGCCAACGACGGCACCCGGCTCTACACGCCCGCGTCGGTCGGGCCCGACGGCGGCAGCACGCCGACCGACCGCACCAGTGACCCGGCGTCGTCCACCACCATCGACGACGACGCGGAATCCACGACGCCGTCGAAGATCCTGGACAGCGGCGCGCTCGCGATCGGCTCGACCACCCTCGACGACACCCTGGCCGCGCCGCTCAGCCGGACCGGTCGCGGCGCGACGAACGGCACGCTCGCGACGACCCGCCTGGACGGCTCGGGGGCGTACTCGTCGGGCTTCGGCACCCGGGTCGACCTGTCGGCCCCGGGCGACGGCATCGCGGTGTTCGAACACACGCTGGGCGGCTCGGCGCAGGCGGTGAGCCCGGTGTTGTCCGGGGGCACCTCGGCCTCGGCACCGATGGTGGCGGCGACCTCCGCCCTCGTCATCCAGGCCGGGCGGCTCGTCGGCCGGTCCTACACCCCCGACCAGGTCCGGAAGGTGCTCACGTCGTCGGCGCGGGCGGTCGCCTCGCCGGCGCAGACCGACCGCACCCTGCAGGTCGGTCCCCAGGTCGACGCCGGCGCGGCCGTCGCGCAGGTGCTGGCCGGGTCGGGGCCGGCGAGCAAGCCCGCCATCGTGCGGGTGTCGCTCGCCCACCGGGTCACCCAGTCCCGTCTCGGCGGCTCGTTCACCGAGGCCACGGACCCGGGCCGCATCGACCTCGAGACCACCTCGGGCGAGGGCCTGGTCGGCCCCGTCACGTTCGGCCTGGACGTCACCGGCCTGCGTCCCGCGGCGGCCACCTACAGCCTCCGCGTCGGGACGAAGACGTGGAAGTCGTCGACACCGTCGATCCGCATCACCCCCACCGAACTGCTGACCGCGGCAGGGCTGCCCGTCGTCGCCACGACGGACCGGACGGTGACGTACACCGTGACCGTTGCACAGGGCACCACGAAGTCCTCGGCGACCCGGACCGTCGTGGTCGGACCGACCGACGGCACCTACGCCGAGGGACTCGCCCCGATCACGGCGCCCACGGTGGCCGCCGGTTCGGGGACGTCGGTGACCTGGGACCTGCGCGGTGCGCGCGTGGTCACGCACCCGATGCTCGTGGTCTCGCACGTCGGTCACTGGAACCCGGCCCTCGGCCCGGTGTTCAGCCCGGCCTACCGCGTCCCGCTCGAGGGCGACCACGGCACGGCGCACGTGCCGGCGTCGGCGTTCACCGGCGGCGGGGGCGTGTACGGCATCGGGATCGCCCAGCAGACGGAAGGAACCGACGACTGGGCCTACGACATCTACTCGGAGTTCGCCTCGGTGCGCGTGGTCGGGTCCGGCCCGGCGCAGCGTCCGGCGGCCCCGCTGCTCGACGGTGGCCACACCACGACCGTGAGCCACACCGACTCGACCTACCGCCTGTCGTGGAACGTGGGGTCGGTGGCCGGCGCGACCGGCGCGGTCTACGAGATCTCGGCCGCGGGGCCGACGCTCTACAACGCGCTCAACACCGTGACCAACCAGAACGGCACCACCCTCGACCAGGACGGCGTGAACTCCGGTTCGGTCGCCCACGGGTCGCTCGCCGGCCGGTCGGGCAGCGTCACACTGGACGCCGCCCCCCTCGGGCTCGACGCGGTCACGTTCAACGTCCGCGTCCTCGCCACCGCCGGCGACGGATCCCTGCTCGGTCAGGCCTCGCCGACCTCGTCGCTCGTCGTCCCCGGAGTCGGTGTGCCGGGCGGCGGCAGCGTCACGGACTTCGCGGTGGCCGGAGCCGACTCGCTGGCGGTGGTCCGACCGGCCGGCGCGACCGGGTCCAGCGTCGTGCGCTTCAACGCCTCGACCGGGACGACGGGCGCGGCGCTCACCAGCGACGGCACCACCGGCGGCGGGTTCCAACTCGTCGGGGTCGACGCCGCGTTGCACCGCGCCGTGGTGATGCACTACCTGGGAGGCGGCAAGCAGCTCGCGGTCGAGACCTGGGCGACGAACACCCGCCAACTGGTCCGGCGTCAGACCTTCACCAGCTCGAAGACGCTGGTGCTGGGCGGCGCGGTCGACGGCACGCGCCACCGGGCGGTGCTGCTCGCACAGGACGCCGCGGCCGACGGCGCGGACCTCGCCCTGACCGTTGCACTGCGCACCGGTGTGGTCGGCAAGCCGGTCGCGCTCGACGGCACCGACGTGCCGGCCGGGAGCTTCGACCGGGTCGACGTCGACCCCGACACCGGGGCCTTCCTGTTCGAGCAGCTGCGGGTGGGCGGCATCTGCTTCGCCTTCGGCGCCCCGGCGCCGCTCGCCCGCTTCGACGCCGCGACCGGCACGGTGACGCCCGGCTCCAGCGTGAAGTGCTCGGCCGCCGCCGCGGTCGTGGCCGGCCACGAGCAACTGCTGGAGTTCAGCTACCGGTCGTTCAGTCTCAACGCCGCCGGTCAGAGTTCACTCGTGCCGGTCGACCTGACCACGCTCACGCAGGGCACCCCGGTCCTCGCCCGCGTCGAGACCCCGCGCACTCTCGCGGCCGACGGTGCCGCCGGGGTGGCGCTCGAGGGCTACCCCTATCCCCTCGGGCACCCGCGGTTCGGTTCGGCGGCGGGCATCCAGACCGACAACAACGCCACCGCGCAGTTCGACGTCGCCCCGTTGACGGCGCTCGGCGCTCCGACCGCCACGCTGCGTGGCTTCGGCTTCTCCGCGCCGTTGGGCGAGTGGGACGGCGGCACGGTCCGGCGGGTGCAGCTCGACCCGGCGACGCACACCGGCTGGACGCTGTCGCTCGACGGTTCGCAGGTGCAACGGTTCAGCTACCCGGTGGGGTGAGACCACCGTCCGGTCCACCCGCGCGACGCGGCCTATGGTGCGCGGGTGGACCGGGACGAGGCGTCGCGCCAGGCGACCCGGCAGGGGTTGTCGGTCGGCGTCGCGACCGGGCTCTACGGCGTCAGCCTCGGTGCGCTCGCGGTCGCCAACGGCCTGACGGTCTGGCAGGCGTGCCTCACGTCGCTGCTGCTGTTCAGCGGCGGCTCGCAGTTCGCGCTGGTCGGCGTGCTCGGCGCGGGCGGCAGCGCCGGAGCGGCGATCGCGGCCTCCACCCTGCTGGGTGTGCGCAACGCCCTGTACGGCCTGCAGCTCTCACCGCTGCTGCGGTTGCGGACCAGGAACAAGCCGCTCGCCGCCCACCTCACGATCGACGAGTCGACGGCGGTCGCGGTGGCGCAGCCCGACACCGCATCGCGGCGCCGTGGTTTCTGGGTCACCGGTGTCACGGTGTTCGTCGCGTGGAACCTCATGACGCTGGTCGGCGCCCTGGCGGGTGACGCCCTGGGCGATCCCCGCCGCTACGGCCTCGACGCCGCAGCGGCCGCCGCCTTCCTCGCCCTGCTGTGGCCCCGCCTGCGCCGGCGGGAACCGGTCGCGGTGGCGGTCGTCGCGGGCGGGGTGGCCGCGGCGCTGGTACCGGTGGTCCCGCCGGGCCTCCCGGTCGTCGCGGCCGCGGGCGTCGCCGTGCTCGCCGGGTTGCGTCCACGTCGGAGCGCCCCGTGACGGCGGCGTGGATCGCGGTGCTCGCGGCGAGCGCCGCGGCGTACGCCCTGAAGCTGCTGGGTCATCTCGTCCCGGCCCGGTGGCTCGACCACCCCGTGGCCGTCCGGGTGACCACCCTGCTCCCGGTCGCCCTGCTCGCCGCCCTGGTCGTCGTGCAGACCGTCGCCACCGGCGACCACCTGACCGTTGACGCCCGGGTCGTCGGCATCGGAGCAGCCGTGGTCGCCCTCGTGCTGCGCGCCCCGTTCATCGTCGTCGTGGTCGTCGCCGCCGTGGCCGCGGCCCTCACCCGTGTGGCCGGTTGGGGCTGACGCCTACCGCCGTGAAAGTTCCGCGGCGAGTTGTTGTGCCGGGACCCGCCGGGCGAGCACGATACGACCGGCCGCGTCGGGTGGCCGCGGGACGACGGGGGTTCGTTCGATGCCATCACGCCACACCGGCCTGCTCGTCGCCGCCGTCGTCGCGGCCGGGCTCGCTGCCGTCACGCCACCGGCCGCCGCGGCGCCGGGTCCGGCGGCCGCGTCCCCGTGGACGCTCGTCACGCCGACCGTGCCGACGGCACCGAACGGCGACGTCGAGGCCGTGGGGTGTGCACCCGACGGCACCGTCTGCACCGAGGTCGGCAGCTACCACGACCCGTCCGGGCGGCAGCGGGCGTTGATCGCGCAGCGCAGGGGCTCGACCTGGCGGCCGATCACCGTCACGACGCCCGACGGCGCGGTGACCATCGAGCTGGCCGGCGTCTCGTGCGCGACGGCGACCGCGTGCACCGCGGTCGGTCGCTGGAGCCCGACCGGCGCGGGCGGCGGGTTCGACCCCGCCGACGACCGGCCGCTCGCCTACGTCTGGAACGGCTCGACCTGGCGGCGGTCCGACCTGGCCCTGCCGTCCGGACGCGCGACCGGCCGGCTCTCGGCGGTCTCCTGCGCGACGGCGACCTCGTGCCTCGCGGTCGGCGACACCGAGGCGTCCGACGGCAGCCGGGCCTCGCTGGCCTACGCGTACGGCGCCGCGGGGTGGCGGTCGGTGCCGGTGCCGGTCGTCACGCCGTCGGACCACACCTACGAGGGCCTGGAGGCGGTCAGTTGCGCCGCCGCGACCACCTGCGTCGCGACGGGTCAGGGCGCCGACGCCGCCGGGCTGATCCTGGGGTGGGACGGCACGAACTGGAAGCGGCAGCACGCACCGGCGGTGCCGGAGTCCGCAGGCATCAGCGAGCTGTCCGGCGTCGCGTGCCCGACGACCACGACCTGCACCGCCGTCGGCTACTACTACGACCTCGACAGCGGGAAGGACGTTCCGCGGGCGTTGCGGTCGAGCGGTGCGGCGTGGACCGCGGACACGCCGCCGGGCGTACGCGCCCTCGGCGAGGTCTCGTGCCCCACCACCGCCAGCTGCACGGCCACGACCACCCGCACCTCCGGAGGCGTGCCCGTCCCGGCCGTCGCCCGGCGCAACGCCGCCGGCACCTGGTCGGTGACGACGCTGCCCGAGCCCACGCCGGTGGCGGACTACGGCGCCCTCACCGGGATCTCGTGCACCGGCGCGAAGGCCTGCACGGCGGTCGGCAACGGCGGCGGCGTGCCGTTCGTCGAACGGTTCACCGGCACCTGGACGGTCGAGCCCACGGTCGCGCCCGCCGGCGTGTTCGGCTCGAGACTGGGCGCGGTCTCCTGTTCCGCAGCGTCGGCCTGCACGGCCGTCGGCACCTTCCGCACAGCCGGTGCCACCCGGGCCCTGGTCGAGCGGTGGGACGGGACGACCTGGACCCGTCAACCCGTCCCGGCACGCAACACCGCCCCGCTCACCGATCTGCTCGACGTCGCGTGCCCGAGCGCGTCGACGTGCTGGGCGGTCGGCGCCGACGGCGACGACCCCGACGGCGTGAGCGGGGTCCGACCCCTCCTGTTGCGGTGGGAAGGCGGCACGTGGACCACGGTCCCGGCACCCGGTCCCGCGGTCGAGGGGCAGCTGACGTCGGTGTCCTGCACCTCCGTGACCTCGTGCGTGGCGGTCGGGTGGCGCTTCGGCACGGGCGGCTCGCTGTCGTACGTGCTGCGGGGGACGACCTGGACGGCGGAGCCGGTCCCGACACCGGCCGGCGTGGTCGGGCTCAGCCTGACCGGGGTGTCGTGCGTCGCGACCACGTGTCACGCGGTGGGGAACGGCCCGCAGGACGGCGGCGGGATCGCCCACGTCGACCTGGTCTGGAACGGCACGACCTGGAAGTCCGGGCCGGCGGTGCCCGGTGTCGACGCGGTCAGCTGCGCGACCACGACCCGGTGCACCGCGGTGGGCAGGGCCGACCCGGGAGCGCAGGCGGTCGTCGTCGCCAGCTTGCGCGGCGGGGTCTGGCGACGGGAGTCGGTCCCCACGCCGGGCGGCACCGCGTTCCTGGCCGGCGTCTCCTGCGTCGCCGCCACCTGCACGGCGGTCGGGACGGCCGACAAGGCACTCGTCGCCCGCTCAGTGACGCCCGGGACGTGGACGCTCGAAGCGGCCGTCACCCCGTCCGGTGCCGGCGGGTTGAGCGACGTCGCGTGCACGGACGCCACCTCGTGCGTCGCGGTCGGGACGTTCGGCGGTCGTGGCGTCCTGGAGGTCCGCGCGGGCTGAGCCGCTCAGCCGGCCCAGGGACCCGTGACCACGCAGGTGATGCCGGGGTACTGCACGTTGACGAACAGGTAGCGGCCGTCGGGGGTGAACACCGGGCCGGCCGCCTCGCTCGCACCGATCGGGCCGGGCCGGGGGAAGTCCTCGGGATCCCAGAAGTGCAGGTCCAGCGAGGGGACGATCCGCGCCAGGTTGGCGATCCCGCCGGTGGGGGTGAGGGTGCGGATCCAGTTGTCGCCGCCCGCCTCGTCCTCGCCGTCGCCGTCCTCGGCCATGAACAACCGGCCGTGCGGGTCGACGGTCACCGAGTCGGGCTGGTTGAGCGTCCGCGGGTTCGGCGACTCGAACAGCAACCGCAGCCGGCCGGTGTCGGTCCCGGTGGGCTCGAACCGCCAGATCTGGCCGTTCTCGGAATCGCCCGCCTCACTCGCGACGAACGTGACGCAGCCGCGGGACCAGGCGGAACCCTCGAGGCCGAGGAACCTCGCGCCACCCTTGGCGCGTCCCTGCACGTAGACCGCGCCCGGGTTGCTCTCGGCGTCGCTGGGGTCCGGCTCGTCGATCGTCACCCAGTGCACCGGGAGCACCTCGCCGACCCGCTGGCCGGTCGCGGTGTCGTACTCGGGGTCGCCGGTGACCGCGAGCATCTGCAGCACACCGCCGCGGGCGAGCTGCCCCGGGCGGGTCGGCAGGAAGCGGTAGAAACCGTCGCCGGGATCGCCGTTGTCCTCGGTCATGTAGACGATCCCGGTCGCGGGGTCCACCGGGGCGGTCTCGTGCTCGAAACGTCCCATGGCCTTGAGCGGCACCGGGTTCACCAGTCCGGTCGACAGGTACGGGACCTCGAACACGTACCCGTGCGGCTTCTCGTAACCGGCGTCCACGCCGTCGGTGGTCTCCTCGCAGGTGAGCCACGAACCCCATGGCGTGACCGCACCGCTGCAGTTGTCCAGGGTGCCGTTGAGGACGAGGAAACTCTCGATCAGCCGGCCCTGCTTGACGTCGTAGAGCGACGACGTGCACCCGGCGGGCGCGGCCCGGTCGTAGGCCTTCTGTCCGGCGAGGGACTTCTGGGTGACACCCGGGATGTCGAGGTCGAGTTCGTGGTTGCGGATCAACCGGTAGCGGTTCGCCCCGGCGGCGAACAACCCCTGGCCGTCGTGGCAGCCCGGGGTGGGGCGGCCGTCGGACATGGTCGAACCCGACGCACCGAACGAGCGGTAGGAGAACCCGCGCGGGAGGTCCAGCTCGGGACCGGCGGGTACCAACGGGCCCCAGCCGTCCACCGCGGGCGACCCGAACGGTGCCGGTGCCGACGGCGCCGCCTCGGCCGTCCCGGCGAAGGCGCCCGACAGTCCCGCCCCCATGAGGCCGAGACCCGACACCGCGAGCATCTCCCGACGACTGACCACCATTGAGCTGTCCTCCCTCGTGACCGACGGCGAGAACGGTCGCACCGGGCGCGGCCCCGTGGGATGAACGCGATGGGAACAGTGCGCGACGAGCCGGGACGACCGGGGACGACAGGGGACGACCCGGGACGACGCCGTCGGCCCGCTCAGCCGGCGTGGATCTCGTCGAGGATCAGCACCGTGTTCGTCGAGAGGACGTCGGGCATCGTCTGCAGCCGGTTCAGCACCAGGTCGCGCAGGTGGGCGGCGTCGACCGTGCGGACCAGCAGCACCAGGTCGTCCTGACCGCTGACCAGGGCGGCGTGCCACACCTCGGGGATCTCGGCGACCCGGCGCCGCACGTCCTTCCACGAGTGCTGGCTGATCGAGACGTGGACGTAGGCCGACAGCCCGAACCCGTACCGCTCGGGGTCGACCTCGGCGCGGTACCCCGTGACCACGCCCGCCTCGTGCAGGCGCTCCACCCGGGCGTAGAGGCCGGCCCGCGAGACGTGCAACCGCTCGGCGAGCGCCCGCATGGAGGCCCGGCCGTCGTGCCGCAGGGCCTCGACGATCCGGCGGTCGGTGTCGTCGAGCTCGGCGGGCCCGGCCGTTCGTCCACGGACGTCCGGCCGGGGCGGGTCGGTGGAGGCCACGTGGCGAGGCTAGCGCGGTTCGCGCGACCACTCGTCCAGGACATCCGGCGAGATCCACTCCGGACGTCCAGACGGGGACACACTGAGCCCGTGACCACCACGCAGCCGTTGCACCCCGTCACCGCGGCCCAGCACCTGCTGCCCGGCGACGAGCCGTTCGCCTTCGTCGCGGCCGACGGCACCGAGGCCCACCCCGAGGTCGGTGGACCGGGCGACGGCATCCGGCGCCCCGACGACGCGACGCTGCTCGACCTGCACCGGCGGATGGTGGTCGGGCGCCGGCTGGACACCCAGTGCACCGCCCTCACCAAGCAGGGGCGGCTCGCGGTCTACCCGAGCTCGGCCGGCCAGGAGGCGTGCGAGATCGGCGTGACCGCCGCCCTGCGCGACCAGGACTGGCTGTTCCCGACCTACCGCGACACCGTCGCCGTGCTCGACCGCGGCGTCCCGGTGGCGGACGCGCTCGAACTGCTCCGCGGCAGCTGGCACTGCGGCTACGACCCGTACGCGCACCGCGTCGCGCCCCAGTGCACGCCGCTCGCCACCAACACCCTGCACGCCGTCGGGCTCGCGCACGCGGCGCGGCTGCGCGGCGAGGACACCGTCGCGGTCGTGTTCGTTGGTGACGGCGCCACCAGCGAGGGCGACACCCACGAGGCGTTCAACGTCGCGGCGGTGTGGAAGGCGCCGGTCGTGTTCGTGGTCGTCAACAACGGGTTCGCGATCAGCGTGCCGCTCGCCAAGCAGACCGCCGCCCCGTCGCTCGCCGCCAAGGGCATCGGCTACGGCATGCCGGGGCGCCGGGTCGACGGCAACGACGTCGCGGCGGTCCACGCCAGCGTCCGCGCCGCGATCGAGTCCGCCGTCGCCGGTGAGGGTCCGACCCTGATCGAGGCCATGACCTACCGCATGCAGGCCCACACCAACGCCGACGACGCCACGCGGTACCGCACGGAGGCCGACGTCGAGGCGTGGCGCGACCGTGACCCGGTGCAACGTTCCACCGCGTACCTCACCGCCCGCGGCGTGCTCACCGAGACCGTTGCAGCCGACATCAGTGCCGAGGCCGAGGCCCGCGCCGCGGAACTGCGCGACGTCATGAACGCCGATCCCGTGCTCGACCCGGCACTGCTGTTCGAGCACGTGTTGTCCGAGCCCACGCCGGCGTTGCACGCCCAGGCCGCCGATGTCGCGGAGTTCGTCGCGTGACGGCGGTTCTCCAGCCCACGGTCGACCGGTCGGCGCCGGTGACCATGGCCCAGGCGCTGAACCTGGCCCTGGCCGACGCCCTGGCCGAGGACCCGACCGTGCTGGTCTACGGCGAGGACGTGGGCACGCTCGGCGGAGTCTTCCGCGTCACCGACGGCCTGACCGCACGGTTCGGCGAGGAACGGGTCTTCGACGCCCCGCTCGCGGAATCGGCGATCGTCGGCACCGCGATCGGGATGGCGATGAACGGCATGCGACCCGTGGTGGAGATGCAGTTCGACGCGTTCGCCTACCCGGCCTTCGAGCAGATCACCTCGCACCTGGCCAAGCTCCACAACCGCACCCGCGGCGCGATCGAACTCCCCGTCGTCATCCGGATCCCCTACGGCGGCGGCATCGGTGGGGTCGAGCACCACAGCGACTCGTCCGAGGTCTACTACACGCACACCGCGGGGCTGCGGGTCGTCACGCCCTCGACCCCCGCCGAGGCGTACGGCCTGCTGCGCGCGGCCATCGCCTCCCCCGACCCCGTGATCTTCCTCGAGCCCAAGCGCCGCTACTGGGCCAAGGCGCCGCTCGGCACCGAGCCGGTCCCGCTCGACCGCGCCCGGGTCGTCCGGCCCGGCACCGACGCTGTGCTGCTCGGCTACGGCGCGATGGTCGACGTGTGCCTCGACGCCGCGCAGGCGGCCGCCGACGAACTCGGCCGCGACGTCGGCGTGGTCGACCTGCGCACGCTCGCACCGTTCGACGACGCCACGGTGGTCCCGATCGTCCGGGCCACCGGCCGGGCCGTCGTCGTCCACGAGGCCTCGGGCTTCGGCGGCTACGGCGCCGAGGTCGCGGCGCGACTGTCCGAGCAGTGCTTCCACCACCTGCAGGCGCCCGTGCTGCGCGTGACCGGACACGACATCCCGTACCCGCCGCCGATGCTCGAGGAGCACCACCTGCCCGACACCGGTCGGGTCCTCGACGCGATCTCCCGGCTGCAGTGGGACGACACCCCCGGCGCGTTCGGTGCCTGACTTCCGGCTGCCCGACCTCGGCGAAGGCCTCACCGAGGCGATGGTCGTCTCGTGGCTGGTCGCGGTCGGCGACGAGGTCACCGTCGACCAACCCGTGGCCGAGGTCGAGACGGCCAAGGCCGCGGTCGAGGTGCCGGTGCCCTTCGCGGGTGTCGTCACCGCCCTGCACGCCGAGCCCGGCGGCACCGTAGCCGTCGGCACCCCGCTCATCAGCGTCGCCGCCGACCCCGCCGATTCCGCTGACAGCCCGGCCCCGACCGCCGCCGACGCCGACTCGTCGGAGTACTCGGGAAACGTCCTCATCGGCTACGGCACGCGCGAACCGACCCACCGCCGCCGGCGGGTCTCGGCGACCACTGCCCCCGCGTCGAGCGGCGCACCGACCGCTCGAGCGGCGCAGCTGGACGCGCCACTCGACACCCCCGCGCGCCACCCGGTCACCGTACGGCCGGTCATCTCCCCACTCGTACGCAAACTGGCCCGCGACCGCGGCGTCGACCTCGCGACCGTCCACGGCTCCGGCCCCGACGGCATGGTCCTGCGCCGCGACCTCGAGCAACAGCCGAATCCTGTGTCTTCTCGCGTCACCAGGCCGCACGAAGACACAGGATCGGGTGGAACGCGGGTGCCGTTCACGCCGCTGCACCGCACGATGGCGGACGCCCTGTCGCGGTCGCGGCGTGAGATCCCCGAGGCCACGGTGTGGGTCGACGTCGACGCCACCGCCTTCCTCGCAGCGCGCCGCGAACTCGGGCTGCCGGTCGTGGCGCTGCTGGCCCGCTTCGTCGTGCTCGGCCTGCGGAAGTTCCCGGAACTCAACGCCCGCGTCGAGCCCGACGCGGTGGTGCTGCACGAGAGCGTCGACGTCGGGTTCGCCGCCCAGACCCCGCGGGGGCTGGTCGTGCCGGTCGTGCACGGGGCCCAGGCCATGACGACGGCCGAACTCGCCGCCGCGCTCGGCGAGCTCACCACCAGCGCCCGCGACGGCCGACTGACCCCGGCGCAGCTGACCGGGGGCACCGTCACCGTCAACAACTACGGCGTGTTCGGAGTCGACGGCTCGGCAGCGATCATCAACCACCCGCAGGTGGCGATCGTCGGCATGGGTCGCATCATCGACCGGCCGTGGGTCGTCGACGGCGAGCTCGCGGTCCGCAAGGTCACCGAGCTGACGTTGGCCTTCGACCACCGGGCCTGCGACGGCGGCACCGCCGGCGGGTTCCTGCGGTACGTCGCCGACTGCATCGAGTCACCGGTCCGCGCCCTCGCCGACCTCTGACCGCTCAGAACCCCTTCGCGGAACGCAGGATCGTCGCCGTCGCGTCGTCAGCGGGGTAGAACGACTCGACCACCAGTTCCTCGACCGTGACGTCCCCCGCGGTCGCCACGGTGGCGGCGACGGTGAACATCGACAGCTCGACCTCGCCGACCCGGAGCACCATCGGCAGCACGACGTCGAGCGGCGTGGCCCGGCTGTCGTCCGCACCCGGGTAGCCGATCAGTTCGGAGTGCAACGATCGTAACTGGTCGTCACCGGTCGTCTCCATGCGCTGGCGCAACTGGGTGAGTAGGTGCGCCCGCCACCGGCCGAGGTTGACGATGCGTGGGGCGAGGCCGTCGGGGTGCAGCGTGAGCCGTAGGACGTTGACCGGCGGTTCGAGCAACTGTGGAGAAACCCCCTGCAGCAGCGGGGTGATCGCCGCGTTGGCGTCGACCATCTCCCACCACCGGTTGAGCACGAGCGCGGGGTACGGCAGGTGCGCGTCCAGCACCCGCCGGAGCGCGTCCGACACCCGGGCCAACGCAGGGGCGTCGAGGGCCCGCTGCGGGTAGGCCGGCGCGTAACCCCCGGCGAGCAGGACCTCGTTCCGTTCCCGCAGCGGGACCTCCAGGTGTTCGGTGAGGCGCAGGATCATCTCCGACGACGGCCGCGCCCTCCCGTTCTCGACGTAGCTGAGGTGCCGGGTCGAGACGTCGACCCGCAGCGCGAGTTCGAGTTGGCTCAGACGCCGGCGCTCCCGCCACCCGCGCAGGAGTTCGCCCACCGGACGTTCGGGCGCGGTCGTGGTCACGCCTCGAACGCTAGTGACCGGGCCGCGGTCCGACCATGACCTGCGAGGTCATCGACGACCCGCCTGCCGCGCCCCAGGATTCCTCCGTCACCGACCGGACGACGAGAGGAACCACCGATGTCCACCATCGCCACCACCTACCTCGACGCGTGGAACGAGACCGACGCCGCAGCACGACGCGCACGGCTCGACGACGTGTTCGCCGCCGACGTCACGTACGTCGACCCGACCGCCGAGGTCCACGGCCGCGACGAACTCGACGCGACCATCGGGGCCGTCCAACGGATGTTCCCGGGCTTCGTGTTCACGCCGCTGGGCGCGACCGACGCCCACCACCGGCAGGCCCGGTTCCGCTGGGGGCTCGGGCCGGTCGACTCCGCGCCCGTGGTGGAGGGCGCAGACGTCGTCCTCACCGACGACGACGGGCGCATCACGACCGTCCTCGGCTTCCTGGACGTCGTGCCCGGCTGAGCTGCGGGCCTCAGTCCTCGACCAGCGCGGCGACCGTCGCGGCGGCGCCGCGTTCGGACAACGTGATGCCGTAGTGGTCGACGTCGCCGACCTCCCGGACCTGCAGGTTCGGGTGGTCGGCGACGAACGCCGCGACCACCGGAGGCGGGTAGAGCCCGGGCGGTTCGGCGAGCAGGCCCCGCGGGGCGCGCAGGAACCGGACCGACTGCTCGATCCGCGCCCACGCCGCCGGTGCGGGACCGTCCTCGCCGAGCTCGGCGGAGTCCTGCGCGACCGCGTCCCGGACGACCCGGCTGCGACCGTCGTGGTAGTCGTAGTCGACGTAGCGCTCGACGTCCTCGTTCCACAGCGGTCCGAGAGCAGGGTGGGAGCGGAACAGGTCCCGGTACGCCTCCCCCGACTCGAAGGTCGTCGACAACCGGGCGGCCGCCGGGCCGAGCGCCGCCGCGAGGGCCTCCTCCGCACTCACCCCTGCCGGTCGCGGCAGCGGTACCCCACCGTCGACCACCACGACCCGGCCGACCCGGTCGGGGTGCCGGGCCGCGAACTCCACCGCCACGAACCCGCCCATCGAGTGGCCGACGACGTCGACGCGTTCGAGGCTGCGGTGGTCGAGCACGCTCGCGAGGTCGTCGGCGTGCGTCGCCACGCCCCACGGGCCGGGCAGGTCGGCGCTGTGGCCCCGCCCGCGCAGGTCGGGGGCGAGCAACACGGTGCCGCTGTGCGCGGTCAGTTCCCGCGCCAGCGGCCACCACGCCGTGTGGTTCGCGGTGATGCCGTGGGCGGCCACCACCACCCGGGTCGGCACGGCGCCGCGTGTGACGTCGGTGCTCGCCCACGCCCCGACCCGCAGTCCGCCGCCACGCACCGGGATGTCGAACGTGTCGTACTCGGTCACGTGCGAGACGCTACGTCCCGTGGACCCGGGGCCGGCCGATGCCTGGAGCCAGGGGGCGTACGCCGTGCGTCTCGAGTGGGGTCCGACCGGCGGGGCGGTCGTCGCCACCGGCGCCGACACGGTCGTGGTCGTCGACGTCCTGTCGTTCACCACCACCGTGAGCGTCGCGGTGGGCCTCGGGGTCGAGGTCCTGCCGTCCCGTTGGGGTGACGACCAGGCGGCCCGCTTCGCGGCCGCCCACGCCGCCGCGTTCGGGGCCGGCCGCTCGCGGGCCTGCGCCGGCGCCGGCGCCCGCGCCG
>NZ_JBTJEQ010000015.1:0-97376 GCF_054456675.1 Jatrophihabitans sp. YIM 134969 | reverse complement strand
CAGCGGACCGCCGCGCCGGCCCCCGCACCACGACCGGGCGCCCGCCCGGCCACCCGTCCGACCGGGCGCCGCCCGGCCGGCAACCAGAACCGACCGAGAGGCAAGCGGTGACCGACCCGTCCAGCTCTTCCCCCGACGCCGCCGCCCCGACCGGCGACGCCGGTCCGGCGATCGCCAAGATCGTCGCCGACGGCATGCGGGACGTCCCGGACTACCCCAAGGAAGGTGTCCTCTTCAAGGACATCGTCCCGCTGCTGGTCGACGCCGACGCGTTCGGCGCCACGATCGCGGCGCTCGCGCAGATCGTGAAGGCCGCGCACGGCGACGAGCCGGTCGACCTGGTCGCGGGCATCGAGGCGCGCGGGTTCATCGTCGCGGCGGCGCTCGCCCGTGAGCTCAAGTGCGGGCTGTTGCCGCTGCGCAAGGCGGGCAAGCTCCCGCCGCCGGTCATCAGCGAGACCTACGACCTGGAGTACGGCACCGCGACGATCGAGACCTCCACCGGCGTCATCGACGGCCGGTCGGTCTACCTCGTCGACGACGTCCTCGCGACCGGCGGCACCCTCGTCGCCGCCTCCAAGTTGGTGTCCGGCGCGGGCGGCACGCTCGTCGGTGTCGGGGTGCTGCTCGAGCTGGGGTTCCTGGGCGGGCGGGCCAAGCTGGCCGAGGCCGTCGCGGCGGACCTCCCGCTCGCTGCGCTGCTCGCGGTCTGAGGAGCGGGCGCCGGGCCGGGCGGGAACGTTCTCGGCTCGGTTAGCCTTGAGGTGGACAGACGCACCGCCCGGTCCGTCCCGCCGTCCCGTCGCCGCGAGGAGAACACCCTGAGCACCGACGCCACCACCGCGAGTCAGCAGAGTGATGCGCTGACGCGCTCGGACGCGCCGGTCGGGTCCACACCCGCCACCTCGGAGGCCCTCGCTGCCACCGAGACGCCCGTCGACCCGGCTCCGGCCGCGCCGCCCGCCTCGCCCACACGACCCGCGGCCACCACCGTCGCTTCGCCCGCGACCGTCGCCGCCTCGCTCACCGCGCCGGGCAGCGCCGGGCGTCGCCGGGTCCGCGACCGGCTCGCCCGCCGCCTGGTCACCGCCGGGTCGAGGACCCCGACCGTGGCGCCGGTGCTCGAGCCGCTCATCGCCACCCACCGCACCGCCCACCCGAAGGTCGACCCCCGGCTGCTGCAGCGCGGCTACGACGTCGCCGAGGAACGCCACCGCGGGCAACTGCGCAAGAGCGGCGATCCCTACATCACCCACCCGCTCGCGGTCGCGACCATCCTCGCCGAGCTCGGCATGGACACCACGACCCTGGTCGCGGCCCTGTTGCACGACACCGTCGAGGACACCGGCCTGACCCTCGACGAGGTCCGGGCCGAGTTCGGTGACGAGGTCGCGCACCTGGTCGACGGCGTCACCAAGCTCGACAAGGTCAAGTACGGCGAGGCCGCCGAGGCCGAGACGATCCGCAAGATGATCGTGGCCATGGCCCGCGACCCGCGGGTGCTGGTCATCAAGCTCGCCGACCGGCTGCACAACATGCGCACGCTGCGGTTCCTGCCGCCGGCCAAGCAGGAGCGCAAGGCCCGCGAGACCCTCGAGGTGCTCGCCCCGCTCGCGCACCGGCTGGGCATGAACACCATCAAGTGGGAGCTGGAGGACCTCGCGTTCGCCACGCTCTACCCCAAGCGCTACGACGAGATCGTGCGCCTGGTCGCCGAGCGCGCGCCCGGCCGCGACACCTACCTCACCGAGGTCACCGACCGCATCAACGCCGACCTCAAGGGCGGCGGGATCAAGGCGAGCGTCACCGGACGCCCGAAGCACTACTACTCGATCTACCAGAAGATGATCGTGCGCGGCCGCGAGTTCACCGACATCTACGACCTCGTCGGCATCCGCGTGCTCGTGGAGTCCGAACGCGACTGCTACGCCACCCTCGGTGTCATCCACGCGAACTGGCAGCCGGTCCCCGGCCGGTTCAAGGACTACATCGCGATGCCGAAGTTCAACATGTACCAGTCGTTGCACACGACGGTGATCGGCCCGGGCGGCAAGCCGGTCGAGCTGCAGATCCGCACCCACGGCATGCACCGCACCGCCGAGTACGGCATCGCCGCGCACTGGAAGTACAAGGACGCCGGGGCGGCCGTCGCCGCGCCCGCCGCTGTCGCCGACGACATGGGCTGGCTGCGTCAGCTGCTGGACTGGCAGCGGGAGGCGCAGGAGCCGGAGGAGTTCCTGGACTCCCTGCGCTACGACCTCGCCGGCGCCGAGGTGTACGTCTTCACCCCCAACGGCGACGTCCAGGCTCTGCCCGCGGGCTCGACCCCGGTCGACTTCGCCTACGCCGTGCACACCGAGATCGGTCACCACTGCATCGGCGCCAAGGTCAACGGCAAGCTGGTCGCCCTCGAGAGCACCCTCGACCACGGCGACGTCGTCGAGGTCCTCACCAGCAAGGCCGAGGGCGCCGGTCCCTCGCGCGACTGGCTGGAGTTCGTCAAGAGCCCGCGCGCCCGCACCAAGATCCGGCAGTGGTTCGCGAAGGAACGCCGCGAGGACGCGATCGACGCCGGCAAGGTTCAGCTCTCGCGCGCCATGCGCAAGGCGGCCCTGCCGTTGCAGCGGCTCATGGGCGGCGACGCGCTGCTCTCCATCGCCCGTGAGATGCACCTGGCCGACATCGCGGCGCTCTACGCCGCGGTCGGCGAGGGGCACGTCTCGGCGCAGTCCGTGGTCCACAAGCTCGTCGCTGCGCTCGGCGGCGAGGAGGGGGCCACGGAGGACATCGCCGAGACCGCCCTGCCGCAGGTCTCCTCGCCCGCGGCCGACCGCCGCGGCGGCGACACCGGTGTCGTGGTGAAGGGCGTCAGCGACATCCTCATCAAGCTCGCCCGCTGCTGCACTCCCGTGCCGGGCGACGAGATCCTGGGCTTCGTCACCCGCGGTGGCGGGGTCTCGGTGCACCGCCGCGCGTGTACGAACGCGTCGTCGCTGCTCGACCAGCCCGAGCGGCTCGTCGAGGTCGAGTGGGCGCCGTCGACCACGTCGCGGTTCGTCGTGTCGATCCGGGTCGAGGCCCTCGACCGCCACCAGCTGCTCTCCGACGTCAGCCGCGTGCTCTCCGACGAGCGGGTCAACATCCTCTCGGCGTCGGTGAACACCAACCGCGACCGGGTCGCGATCAGCAACTTCACCTTCGAGCTGGCCGCGGCCGAACACCTCGGTCACCTCGTGCGCACCATCCGCGGGGTCGAGGGCGTCTACGACGTCTACCGCGTGCAGGCCACGGCGTAGCGGTGCCTACGGTGAGGTCATGAGCGATCTCGCCTCCCTCCCCGTCACCACCCTGCAGGGCGAGGCCACGACCTTCGGTGAACTCACCGGGGGCCGGGCCGCGCTGGTGGTCAACGTCGCCAGCAAGTGCGGGTTGACCCCGCAGTACACGGCGTTGGAGAAGCTGCACGAGGAACTCGGCCCCCGCGGGTTCACCGTGATCGGGTTCCCCTGCAACCAGTTCATGGGCCAGGAGCCCGGGAGTGCCGCCGAGATCGAGGAGTTCTGCTCGGCGACCTACGGCGTCACCTTCCCGATGACGGCCAAGATCGAGGTCAACGGCGCCGACCGCGACGCCGTCTACCAGGCGTTGACCGAGACCCCGGACGCCGACGGCGAGGCCGGCGACGTGCAGTGGAACTTCGAGAAGTTCCTCGTCGCGCCCGGCGGTGACGTCGTCGCCCGCTTCCGTCCCCGCACCGAGCCCGACGACCCGGCCGTGCGCGCGGCGATCCAGCAGGTCCTGCCCGCCTGATCGAGGCGCGCCGCGTCAGCAGCGGCCGTGGGGGGTCACGCCGGGCGGAGCAGGTACGTCTCGAGTTCGCCCAGCGCCGCCCGGGCGTAGCCGGGCCAGAACCGGGCGATGAGCGGGACGGCCACCGCGCCGACCCGGCCCCGCGGGTGCAGGGTCCAGGCCCAGGTGACCCGCGAGCCTGTGCCGGCGGGCTCGATCGTCCAGCTGCCGTCGACGTACTCGACCAGCGGCTTCAGCGCGCCGGTGAAGGTGTCGACGCGGTAGGCGAAGCGGTGCGGCCGGGCAACGTCCAGCAGTCGCTCGAGCATTGTGCCGCCGTCGGCGAGGCGGATGGTGCGGGTCTGGCCGACCGTGCCCCACACGCCGTCCTGGTCCGTGCTCCGGATGGGCGGCAGCGGACCGAACCGGTGCGCGAACAACTGCGGCAACGGCATCGGCAGCAGCCGGTCGAACGTCTCCTCGACGCTCACCGGGTACGTGCGGGACTCGGCGACCTCGACGGCGTGGGCCATGCCGTCGAACCCTAGGCCTTCGACATCGCGAATTCTGTGTACTCCTGCGGCGTCAGGCCGCAGGAGTACACAGAATTCGGCAGTGGGTCAGCCGGTGGCGGAGGAGGGAGCGCCGCTCGCGGGCGCCGACGACGCCGCGGCCAGGTCGAGCTCCGGCGACACCGTGACCTTCGTGAACTTCAGCTCCTGCTTGGGCTTGCCGCCGCCCGCCTGGTTGCTGCCGTCGTTGCCGGCCTTGACGACCTTGTCGAGCAGGTCGAGCCCGGTCGTCACCTGGCCGATCACGGTGTAGTTCTGGCCCAACTGGCTGTCGGCGGTGATGAAGAAGAACTGGCTGCCGTTGGTGTTCGGGCCGCTGTTGGCCATCGCCACCGCACCGGCGGTGTACTTCGCGGCCGAGAGGTTCTCGTCCTTGGTGGTGTACGTCGGGCCGCCGGCCGTCGTGCCGCTGGGGTCGCCGCACTGGACCACGAAGATGCCGGAGTCGACCGTGCGCGGGCAGTTGGTGCCGTCGTAGAAGCCCTTCTGCGCGAGGTACGCGATGGACTGCACGTTGCACGGGGCGCCGGCGCCGTCCATCTTCACCACGATCGGGCCGAGGTTGCTGGTGAACGTCAGCGTGCGCGCGATCGTCGGCGTCGGGTCGGGGTCCGGCGGCAGGCCGACGTCGGTGAGGTTCGTGTTGCCGGCGGCCGCCGGGGTGTAGCCGCAGGGGCCGGTGGTCGCGTTCGCCGGCGCCGTCGTCGCGCTGGTGGGCGCGCTGGAGTCCGACCCGTTCGCGACGGGCTTGGTGCCGCTGTCGTTGCCGCCGAGGCCGATGACCAGACCCAGGACGACACCGATCACGACGAGCGTCCCGACGACCGTCACACCGATCATGGTCTTGCGACGGCGGGCCTCCGCCTCACGACGACGCTCGAGCTGCTGCTGCAGGTTGCGGCGGGCGCGCTCGCGCTCCTGCTTGTTGGTCGGCACGGGCTCGGAAGATACAGGGCGCGGCCGTGCGGCGTGGCCCCCCTCATCGCGCGCGCTCAACCCGGTGGAGGCACGTCGGTAGGGTTGACGGGTGCTCGTCGAGGGATTTCCCGCCCAGTACGCGGGCACCAACTGCTACGTCGTGGCTCCGGACGCGGGGGAGCAGTGCGTGGTCGTCGACCCCGGCGTGGGGGTCGGGCCGCAGCTCGCCGACGTCCTGGAGCGGCACCGGCTGCACGCCGTGGCGGTGCTGCTGACCCACGGCCACCTCGACCACACCTTCTCGGTCCTGCCGGTCTGCCAGGCCACCGGCGTCGCCGCCTACGTCCACGCCGCGGACCGCCGGATGCTCGCCGATCCCTGGTACGGCCTCGGGATGGCGCCGGGCGCGCCGCTACTCGGCGTCGAGGGGCTGACGTTCGCCGAACCCGACGACGTCCGCGAGATCGCCGACGGCGAGCAGCTCGACCTCGCCGGCTTGCGCTTCACCGTCCGGGACGCCCCCGGGCACACGAAGGGCAGCGTCCTGTTCGGCTTCGACACCGAGGCCACGGGCGCCGAACCGGTCGTGCTGTCCGGCGACGTGCTGTTCGCGGGCTCGATCGGGCGCACCGACCTGCCGAGCGGCTCGATGGCCGACATGCGCGCCTCGCTGCGCGACGTCGTCCTGCCGCTCCCCGACGACACCGTGGTCCATCCGGGCCACGGGCCGTCGACGACCATGGCGCGTGAACGCGCCACCAACCCGTACCTGCAAGGACTGACCCCATGAGCCGACCGAGACCCCTCTCGGGCTTCCCCGAACTGCTTCCCGCCGCCCGGATCGTCGAGCAGACCGTGCTCGACATCCTGCGGCGGACCTTCGAGCTGCACGGCTTCGCCTCCGTCGAGACCCGCGCCGCCGAGCCGCTGGCGCAGCTGCTGCGCAAGGGCGAGATCGACAAGGAGGTCTACGTCCTGCGGCGGCTGCACGCCGAGAACGAGCCCGAGCCGTCGGGCGAGGTCGACGAGGACCAACTGGCGCTGCACTTCGACCTCACCGTGCCGTTCGCGCGGTACGTGCTGGAGAACGCGGGGCACCTCGACTTCCCGTTCCGCCGCTACCAGATCCAGAAGGTGTGGCGGGGCGAGCGGCCGCAGGAGGGCCGCTACCGCGAGTTCACCCAGGCCGACATCGACATCGTCGCCCGCGACACCCTCGGGTTCCACCACGACGTCGAGGTGGCCCGCGTCATGGCCGAGGCCCTCGCCGCGTTGCCGCTGCCCGGTGCCCGCCTGCAGGTCAACAACCGCAAGCTCATCGAGGGTTTCTACCGCGGGCTGGGTGCCCCCGACACCGCGGCCGTCATGCGGGTGGTCGACAAGCTCGACAAGTTCCCGCGTGAGGCCATCGCGGGCCAGCTCGAAGCCGAGGCGGGCCTGTCGGCCGAGCAGGCCGAACGCTGCCTGCAGCTCGCCGAGATCCGCTCGACCGACACCACGTTCGTGGAGCAGGTCCGCGCCCTCGGCGTCACCGACGACCTGCTCGAGGAAGGTCTCGCCGAACTGGCCGCCGTCCTCGAGGGGTGCGCCGGGCTGACGGGAGCGGCCGCCGGCCGCGTGCGGGTCGAGGCCGACCTGCGGATCGCGCGCGGTCTGGACTACTACACCGGCACGGTCTTCGAGACGCGCCTCGACGGCTTCGAACGGCTCGGGTCGATCTGCTCCGGCGGCCGGTACGAGTCGCTCGCCAGCGACGGCAAGGTGTCGTTCCCCGGCGTCGGGATCTCCCTCGGCGTCAGCCGGTTGCTCATCCCGCTGCTGCAGCGCGGCGTGCTCGCGGCCACCCGGTCGGTGCCCTCGGCCGTCCTGGTCGCGCTCGTCGACGACGAGTCGCGGCCGCGGTCGCAGCGCATCGCGACGGCCCTGCGCTCACGCGGCATCCCGTGCGAGGTCGCGTCCGCGCCGCAGAAGTTCGGCAAGCAGATCCGGACCGCGGAGCGGCGCGGCATCCCGTTCGTCTGGTTCCCCGGCGACGACCCCGGCGATCCGCTCGCGGGCGACGTCAAGGACATCCGCTCCGGCGAGCAGGTCACTGCTGACGCCGCCCAGTGGTCCCCGCCCGCCGAGGACCTGCACCCCACCATCGACTCCACGGCCGACGAACCGATCGTCGACACCGTTCCCATCCCGTGATCCGCACCGCCGAAACCAGGAGATCTGAGTCCACGTGACCACGCCCGCCCCGTATCGCACCCACGCCGCCGGATCGCTGCGTCGCGAGAACGCCGGCGACACCGTCGTCCTGTCCGGGTGGGTGGCCCGCCGGCGCGACCACGGCGGGGTCGCGTTCATCGACCTGCGCGACGGCTCGGGCGTCTGCCAGGTCGTCATCCGCGAGGAAGCCGCCCACGAACTGCGTTCCGAGTGGTGCCTGCGCATCACCGGCGAGGTGCGCGTCCGGCCCGAGGGCAACGAGAACGTTGCACTGGGCACCGGTGAGATCGAGGTCGTGTGCAACGAACTCGAGGTGCTCTCGACCTCGCCCGCGCTGCCGTTCCCGCTCGACGACCACCTCGAGGTCGGCGAGGAGACCCGCCTGAAGTACCGCTACCTCGACCTGCGCCGCAGCGGGCCGTCCGAGGCCATCAAGCTGCGCAGCCGGATCAGCCGCGCCGCCCGTGACGTGCTCTACGGCTTCGACTTCCACGAGATCGAGACGCCCACCCTGACCCGCTCCACCCCCGAGGGCGCGCGCGACTTCCTCGTGCCCGCGCGGTTGCGGCCCGGGTCCTGGTACGCGCTGCCGCAGAGCCCGCAGCTGTTCAAGCAGTTGCTGATGGTCGGCGGCATGGAGCGCTACTTCCAGATCGCGCGCTGCTACCGCGACGAGGACTTCCGCGCCGACCGGCAGCCGGAGTTCACCCAGCTCGACATCGAGATGAGCTTCGTCCACCAGGACGACGTCATCCGCGTCGCCGAGGCCGTCGTGGCCGCGCTGTGGAGCGAGATCGGCTACGAGGTCCCGCTGCCGATCCCGCGCATGACGTACGCCGACTCGATGGCCCGCTACGGCAACGACAAGCCCGACCTGCGCTTCGGCCAGGAACTCGTCGACTGCACCGCGTACTTCGCCGAGACCCCGTTCCGGGTCTTCCAGGCCGAGTACGTGGGCGCGGTGGTCATGCCGGGCGGCGCCTCGCAGCCGCGGCGCACGCTCGACGCCTGGCAGGACTGGGCCAAGCAGCGCGGCGCCCGCGGCCTGGCCTACGTCCTGGTCGGCAACGACGGCACGCTGTCCGGCCCGGTGGCGAAGAACCTGTCGGACTCCGAGCGTGAGGGCCTCGCCGCGCACGTCGGCGCGAACCCCGGCGACTGCGTGTTCTTCGGGGCCGGCGCGACGTCCTCCACACGGGCCCTGCTGGGCGCTGTCCGGCTCGAGGTCGGCAAGCGCTGCGACCTCATCGACGAGTCGGCCTGGGCGTTCACCTGGATCGTCGACGCCCCGCTGTTCGAGCCGGCCGGTGACGCCCGGGCCGCGGGTGACGTCGCCGTGGGCTCCGGGGCCTGGACGGCCGTCCACCACGCGTTCACCTCGCCCAACCCCGAGTGGATCGACCGGTTCGAGGAATCGCCCGGCGAGGCGCTGGCGTACGCCTACGACATCGTCTGCAACGGCAACGAGATCGGTGGCGGGTCGATCCGTATCCACTCCGAGTCGGTGCAGAAGCGGGTCTTCGCGATCATGGGGCTGTCCGAGGAGGAGGCCCAGGCCAAGTTCGGGTTCCTGCTCGATGCGCTGAAGTACGGCGCTCCGCCGCACGGCGGCATCGCGTTCGGCTGGGACCGGATCGCCATGCTGCTGCACGGCGACGCCTCGATCCGCGAGGTCATCGCGTTCCCGAAGTCCGGTGGCGGCTACGACCCGCTCACCGCGGCGCCGGCGCCGATCACCGCCGAACAGCGCGCCGAGGCGGGCATCGACTTCGAGCCCGAACCGGAGGACGGCGAATCGCCGCCCACCGCACCCCAGGGCGTCACGACGAGCAACTGATGGGTTCCACGCGGGCGACGGCGGCCGCGGTCGTCGTGCTCGCCGGTGTGGTCCTCACGGGCTGCTCCGGCGGATCGGACGGTGGTGGGCCCACGTCGTCGTCCGCGCCGAGCACGGTCACGTCCACCCCCACCGGCTCGCCGACCACGTCGACGCCGACCACGACGCCGCCGACCTCGCCGACCTCGTCCGCGTCGACCGGTACGCCGTCGACCGGCACGTCCGGTGCGCCGACATCGGCTTCGCCCGCACCGACCCGGTCGGTGGCGCAGCCGCCCGACCCGGTCGTCGAGGCGCCCAACGTCGCGGCGTGGACGCTCACCCGGGCCGCGCCCGGGGCGCCCGTCGCCCGGCAGTTGCCCGCCGTGCAGTGCGGTCAGGACGGCTCGGTCGTGGCCGCGGGTCTGAGCCTCGCCGCGGGCGGGACCCGACTCGCGCTCAGCGACCCGGCGGTGACGGTCACCGGCACCTCGGACGTCGACGCCGCCGGTGGCACGTTCCGCGGCCGGGGCGTCGACACCGCCGTCGTGTTCACCTGGACGTGCTGACGTCCTTCACGAACGTGGTCGTGCCCTCGGGGCCGTCCGCGTCCGGCACCGGCCGGTAGCCCTGCCGGGCGTAGAACGCGTGGTTGGCGCTCGACAGCGCCCCGGTGATCAACTCGAACCGGGTCACCGACTCCGGCACGTGGGCCTCGGCCCAGGCGAGCACCGCCGCACCGAGGCCGTGCCCCTGCCGGTCCGGCACCACGCCCAGCCGCCCGACGAACGCGGTGCGGCCGGCGTCGCGCAGTGAGGTGCGGACCATCGCGGTCAACCGGCCGTGGTCACGCACCCCCCACACGGTGAAGGTGTCGTCCGCGAGGTCGCGTTCGACGTCGGCGAGGGTCTCGTGCAACGGCGGGATGGCCAGCGTGTCGTTGGCGTGGGCTTCCTGCACCCACGCCGCGAGCTGCAGGGTCAGCACCTCACCGGCGTCCGCTGGTCCGAGGCGGGTGGTCGAGGCGGCGATGTCGGGCACGGGCACGGTCCGATCCTCGTCCTACGCTGACCGGCATGGGTCAGGGGCTGTTCGACGTCGACACACCCGACGTCGACGACCGCTCGGGTGCGGTCGGCGGAGGCGACCCCGACGGCCCGGACGCGCCGCTCGCGGTGCGGATGCGCCCGCGCACCATCGACGAGGTCGTGGGGCAGGGGCACCTGCTCGGGCCGGGCTCGCCGTTGCGCCGCCTGGTCGAGGGCAGCGCACCGCTCTCGCTGATCCTGTGGGGGCCGCCCGGCACCGGCAAGACCACCCTGGCCCGCCTGGTCGCGGGCGTCCCCGGGCGGCGGTTCGTGCAGCTGTCGGCACTGACCGCGGGCGTGAAGGACGTCCGGGCGGTGATCGAGCAGGCCAAGACCGACCTGGCCCGACGCGGCACGCTCACCGTGCTGTTCATCGACGAGATCCACCGGTTCTCCAAGACCCAGCAGGACTCCCTGCTCGGCGCGGTCGAGGCCCGCACGGTCACGCTCGTCGCGGCCACGACCGAGAACCCGTTCTTCTCCGTGGTCTCGCCGCTGCTGTCCCGCAGCCTGCTGCTGACCCTCGAACCGCTCACCGACGAGGACGTCGCTGGGCTGGTCGACCGTGCGCTCGTCGACAACCGCGGCTTGGGCGGGGCGGTCACGCTCGACCCGGAGGCCCGCTCGCACCTGCTGCGCATCGCCGGCGGCGACGCACGTCGGGCGCTCACCGCGCTCGAGGCGGCCGCCGGCGCGGCGGTCGCGGCCGGGCGGGAGTCGATCGACCTCGCCACGCTGGAACAGGCCGTCGACACCGCGGCGGTCCGGTACGACCGTGACGGCGACCAGCACTACGACGTCATCTCGGCGTTCATCAAGTCCATCCGCGGGTCCGACGTCGACGCTGCGTTGCACTACCTCGCCCGCATGATCGAGGCGGGGGAGGACGCCCGGTTCATCGCCCGGCGCCTGGTCGTCCACGCCAGCGAGGACATCGGCATGGCCGATCCCACCGCGATGCTCGCAGCCCACGCGGCGGCCGACGCCGTGCAGCTCATCGGCATGCCGGAGGGTCGGATCCCGCTGGCGCAGGCCACGATCCACCTGGCGCTGGCGCCGAAGTCCAACGCCGTGGTCGCAGCGATCGACGCCGCTCTCGCCGACGTCCGTGAGGGTGTCGCCGGGGGCGAGGGCGGCGCGGTGCCGCCGGCCCTGCGCGACGCCCACTACGCGGGTTCGAAGAAGCTGGGGCACGGCGCGCGGTACCGGTACCCGCACGACGATCCCGCCGGCGTGGTCACGCAGCAGTACCCGCCCGACGCCGTCCTCGACCGGAGTTACTACCGCCCGACCGGGCGCGGCAACGAACGCGCCGTGGCCGAACGGGCCGCCGCGTTGCGGCAGATCGTGCGGGGCGGCCGCGACTGAGGTCGGGGTCGCTTCCCGGGAAGTCTCAGCAGAACGCTGACCCGCGCGGGGTCGCCGGGTAGGGTCGCCGGGTACCGCGACGCCGGTGCGCGTGAGCATGCGCGTACGCCAGGGCCGTCGCCAGGCGAGTCACGAGGAGTTTTCCGTTGTCGGGTGGGACCATCGCCGGGTTGATCGCGGCAGGCGCGTTCGTGCTGCTCGTGCTCCTTCTGGCCGTGCCGTTGCTCAAGCTCGGCCGCGTGCTCGACGAAGCCACACTCGCGATCCGCAAGACCTCCGACGGTGCCGTGCCGCTGCTGTCCGGCGCCCAGGTCACGCTCGAGCAGGTCAACACGCAGCTCGGTGAGGTCGAGGGCATCACCAAGGGCGTCGGGAACATCACGACCAACGCTGCGGCGTTGACGTCGATCGTGTCGAGCACCGTGGGTGGTCCGCTCATCAAGGTCGCGGCGTTCAGCTACGGCGTGCGCAAGACCGTCCGCTCACGGCGCGAGGGTGACCTGGCCCCCAGCCGTCACGGCCGCCGTCGGGCTCGCTGATGCGCCGCCTCTTCTGGCTCGTCGCGGGCGTCACCCTCGGGGTGCTCGCGTTCCGCCGTCTGCAGCAGACGGCCGAGAAGTTCTCGGCCACCAACGTCGGCAACAGCCTGTCCAGCGCGCTGACCCAGCTCGCCGAGCAGGCGGGGGAGTTCCTCGCCGACGTCCGCGCCAGCATGCGCGAGCAGGAGGACCGCCTGCGTGAAGGCGCGGGCCTCGACGCCGAACCGGCCGCCGCGCTGCCGGACCGACGGGCGGAGCCCTCGGCGTGAAGACCGCTGAGATCAAGCGGCGGTTCCTCGCGCACTTCGTCGACCACGGGCACGAACTGGTGCCCAGTGCACCACTCCCGTTCGACGACCCGAACCTGCTGTTCGTCAACGCCGGCATGGTCCAGTTCGTGCCGTACTTCATCGGCCAGCTCTCCCCGCCGTGGAAGCGCGCCACCAGCGTGCAGAAGTGCGTGCGGACGCAGGACATCGAAGAGGTCGGCAAGACCACCCGTCACGGCACGTTCTTCCAGATGAACGGCAACTTCAGCTTCGGCGACTACTTCAAGCAGGGCGCCATGGAGCTGGCGTGGGAGCTGTCGACCAAGTCCGTCGCCGACGGCGGGTTCGGCCTCGACCCCGAACGGATCTGGCCGACCGTCTACCTCGACGACGACGAGACCTTCGCGTTGTGGCGTGACCACATCGGTGTCCCGGCCGAGCGCATCGTGCGCCGCGGCAAGGAGGACAACACCTGGGACATGGGCATCCCCGGCCCGGCCGGCACGTGCAGCGAGTTGTTCTACGACCGCGGCCCGGACTACGGGCCCGAGGGTGGCCCGGCGGTCGACGAGGACCGCTACATGGAGTTCTGGAACCTCGTCTTCATGCAGTACGAGCGGGGCGCCTCGACCGGCCCGCACAAGGGCGACTACGACATCCTCGGCGACCTGCCGAGCAAGAACATCGACACCGGCATGGGTCTCGAGCGGATGGCGACCCTGCTGCAGGGCGTCGACAACCTCTACGAGATCGACGAGACCTTCCCGGTGCTGCAGCGGGCGGCCGAACTGTCCGGCAAGGCCTACGGCGCGCACTCCGGGCACCTCGCCTCGGACTCCACCCAGGACGACATCCGGTTGCGGGTCATCGCCGATCACGTCCGCACCGGGCTGATGCTCGTGGGCGACGGCGTGACCCCCAGCAACGAGGGCCGCGGTTACGTGCTGCGGCGGATCCTGCGACGCGCGGTGCGGGCGGCGCGCCTGCTGGGCGGGGAGTTCACCGACGGCGAGGTGCTGCCGCAGTTGCTGCCGGTCGCGCGTGACGCCATGAGCCCGAGCTACCCCGAGCTCGCCACCGACTACGACCGCATCGCGATGATCGCCTACGCCGAGGAGGCGACGTTCCGCCGCACCCTGGCGTCGGGCACGACCATCCTCGACACCGCGGTCCGCGACACCAAGGCCGCGGGCGGGACCGCTCTGGCCGGCGACCGCGCGTTCGCCCTGCACGACACCTACGGCTTCCCGATCGACCTCACGGTCGAGATGGCGGCCGAGGCCGGACTCTCGGTCGACCAGGACGAGTTCCGCCGGCTGATGGCCGAGCAGCGCGACCGGGCCAAGGCCGACGCCAAGTCCAAGAAGAGCGGCGTGGGTGCGAGCCCGGCCTACCGCGAGCTGCGCGAGGTCGGGCCGACGCAGTTCACCGGCTACGAGACCCTCGAGACCGAGTCGCGCGTGCGCGGCATCATCCGCGACGGCGACCTCGTCGACTCCGTGGGTCCGGGCCACACGGTCGAGGTCGTCCTGGACGCCACGAGCTTCTACGCCGAGTCCGGTGGCCAGATCGCCGACGAAGGGATCATCACCGTTGCAGGGCGCAACGGTGATTCCCGGCTCAAGGTGCTCGACGTCCAGCGGCCGGTCAAGGGACTGATCGTCCACCGCGTCGAGGTGCAGTCCGGTGAACCGTTGCGTGGTGCAACGGCCCTGGCCCAGGTGGATCCCGAGTGGCGACGCTCGGCGCGCCAGGCGCACTCCGGCACGCACGTCGTGCACGCCGCACTGCGGGAGATCCTCGGCCCGTCGGCGCTGCAGAGCGGTTCGTTCAACCGGCCGGGGTACCTGCGGCTCGACTTCGCGTGGGGTTCGGCGCTCGACCAGCGCACCCGCGCCGACGTCGAGGACGCCGCGAACCGCGCGTTGCGGCTCGACCTGCCGGTCGAGGTCCGCTACATGCCGCTCGTGCAGGCCCGGGAGATCGGCGCGCTGGCGCTGTTCGGTGAGACCTACGACGCCGAGGTCCGGGTGGTCGACATCGGCGGCCCGTGGTCGCGTGAGCTGTGCGGTGGCACGCACGTCGCGCACTCGTCGCAGATCGGCGCGATCACGCTGACCGGCGAGTCGTCGGTCGGCGCCGGCGTGCGGCGCGTCGAGGCGTACGTCGGGCTCGAGGCCATCCACTACCTCGCGAACGAGCGGGCCCTGGTCGCCGGGCTCACCGAGATGCTGAAGGTCCCGGAAGCCGAACTCACGGACCGTGTCGCCTCGCTCGTCGCGCGGCTGCGTGCGGCCGAGAAGGAGCTCGACGCCGCGCGCGCAGGCGCCGTCCTCGCCCAGGCGGGCGCGCTCGCGGCGAAGGCCGAGGCCGTCGGGTCGGTCAACGCCGTCCTGGCCGCGGTCGCCCCGGGTGTCACCGGCGGCGACCTGCGCACCCTCGCCCTCGATGTCCGCAGCCGTCTCGGTGAACCGCCGGCCGTCGTCCTGCTGGCCTCGCCCCCGTCCGATCCGGGCGGCGCGACAGCCTTCGTGGCCACGGTGAACGCGGCCGGGGTCGCCGCCGGTGTGTCGGCGGGCGACGTCGTCAAGACGTTCGCGCCCGTGCTCGGCGCGCGTGGCGGCGGCAAGGCCGACGTCGCCCAGGGCGCCGGTGGCGACGCCGCGAAGCTGCCCGACGCGCTCGCGGCCGCGCGGACACTGCTCGCGGGAGCCGCCGGCTGATGGCGGTCTGGCTCGGGGTGGACGTGGGCACCGTCCGGATCGGCGTCGCGAAGAGCGACGCCACCGGACTGCTCGCGTCTCCGCTCACGGCCGTCCGCCGCGACCGCCGCGGCGGCACCGATGTCGCGGCCCTGGTCGCGCTCGCCGCCGAGTGGGAGGCCGAGGGTTTCGTCGTCGGGCTGCCGGTGACGTTGCGCGGCACGGAGGGCGCCTCGGTCGGCATGGCGCGGGAGTTCGCCGCCGCGCTGACCGCCGCCGCCCCGGACCTCACGGTGCGGTTCACCGACGAACGCAACACCACGGTGACCGCGCAGCAGCACCTGCGCGCCATCGGGATCCCGGCCCGGCGCCAGAAGGACCTCATCGACGCGCGTGCGGCAGCGGTCCTGCTGCAGGCCTGGCTGGACCGGGAACGCGCCGCCACGAGCAGCGGGGAGGTGACGGCGTGAGCCGCCACGGGAGCGGGGAGAGCCGCGAGGACCACGGGTACGGGAACGCGGCGTCGGACCTGTTCGAGCCGTACCCCGAGGACGACTTCGCCGACGACGACCACGGTCACCCCAGCGGCCCGCTGCCGGTGACCCGCGCGAGCCGTCGGGCGGCCAAGGCCCAGGCACGCCGTCGCCGGCGTCGCCGCCTGGTCCTGGTGCTCGGACTCGTGGTCATCGTCGGGTTGGGGTTCGGCGCGTACAAGCTGTCGGGGTCGTTGTTCGACTTCGGTGGCAGCGCGGCCGACTACGAGGGGCAGGGCAGCGGGTCGGTCACGATCCGCATCCAGCCGGGCGACGGCGCCGGTGCCATCGGCCAGACCCTCGCCGACGCAGACGTCGTCGAGAGCGCCGAGGCATTCGTGGCCGCGGCCCAGGCCGACGACCGGTCGACCGACATCCAGCCCGGGGTCTACGCCCTGCGCCGCCAGATGTCGGCGCAGTCGGCCCTCGCGTTGCTGCTCGACCCGACCTCCCGGCAGAGCGTGCAACTGGTCATCCGCGAGGGGGCGGTGCAGGCCGACGTCGAGCGTGACCTCGCGACCGCGCTGAAGGTCCCGGTGGCGGAGGTGCAGGCGGCGGCGAAGGACGTCCGGCAGATCGTCCCGGACGACTACCTGACCCCGAAGCCGCCGACCTCCCTCGAGGGGTTCCTGTTCCCGGCCACCTACGACTTCGACCCCGGCACGACCCCGCTCGAGGCCCTGCAGGCCATCGTCACCCGGTACACCACCAACGACCGTGAGGCCGGGTTGTCCGGATCCGCGGCCAAGCTCAGGTTGACGCCGTACCAGGCGCTCACCATCGCCTCGATCGCCGAGGCCGAGGCGAAGTTCCCGGGTGACTACGCCAAGGTGGCGCGGGTGATCATGAACCGGCTCGCCGCGAAGCGGCCGTTGCAGATCGACGCGACGACCATCTACGGCGCGAAGGTCGCAGGCGTCGACCCGAAGACCATCACGTACTCCGAGTTCGTGACGCCGTACAACAGCTACCTCAACGCCGGGCTGACCCCGACCCCGATCGGCAACCCGGGCGAGGCGGTCATGGCCGAGACGGCCGCTCCGCCCGCCGGGAACTGGATCTACTACGTGAACGGCGACGCGCAGGGCCACCTGTTCTTCACCGCCAGCGAGGCCGAGTTCACCGCGGCCGTGACCCGGTGCCGCGACAACAACTGGGGTTGCGCCTGAGCGCACCGCGGCGCGCGGCGGTCCTCGGGTCGCCGGTCGCGCACTCGCTCTCGCCGGTCCTGCACCGCGCCGCGTACGCCGCGCTCGGGCTCGACGGCTGGACCTACGAGGCGATCGAGTGCGACGAGGCCGCGTTCCCCGGAGTGCTCGCGGCGCTCGACCCGGCCTTCGTCGGACTCTCGTGCACGATGCCGCTCAAGCGGGTCGCGCTCGCGGCCGCCACCACCGTCGCCCCCGCCGCGAGGCTGGTCGGCGCGGTCAACACCCTGGTCCGCGCCGACGACGGCTGGAGCGCGGACAACACCGACGTCGACGGCGTCCTCGGCGCGCTGGCCGAGGCGGGCACCGGGTCCGCCCCGGAGTCGGTGCTGCTGCTGGGCGCGGGTGGGACGGCCCAGGCCGTCGTCGTCGCCCTGGCCCGGCTCGGGGTCACGGGGGTGACCGTCGGCGTGCGCGACACCACCCGGGCGGCGGAGCTCCGCTCGACCGCGGAGCGGGCGGGCGTCGTGCTCGACGTGGCGCCGTTCGCGGACCGCCTCGACGCCGAGCTGGTGGTCTCCACGCTGCCCGGCGACGCCGCGGCCCCGCTGGCCGGTCGGCTCGCTCCGGACGTCCGGACCCTGCTCGACGTCGTCTACGCCCCCTGGCCGACCACGCTCGCCCGGTCCGCGGCCGCCGCCGGCGCCGGGGTCGTCGGTGGGCGGGCCGTGCTGCTGCACCAGGCCGCCCGGCAGGTGGAGCTCATGACGGGCCGTCCCGCGCCGCTCGCGGCGATGGCGGCGGCGCTGCCGGCATGACCCGCGGCCACCCCGCCCCGCCGCACGGCACCGCCCCCGCGGCCTACGCTCGACCCGTGGCCATCGCGACGACCCGGCGCGCGGTGGTGGCGGTCCGCCCCGACGTCGCACCGCGGCAACGCCCGGACGACCTCGCGGTCGAGGCACCACTCTCGCTCGTCCTCGACGAGACCGTCATCGCCACCCTCATGCGCACGCCGGGTCACGACGTCGAACTCGCGGCGGGGTGGTTGGTCGTGGAGTCCGGTGTGACCCGCCGTGACGACGTCGAGGGTCTCGCGGAGGTCCACGCCTTCGACCTCGAACCCGACCGGGTCGTGCTGCGCCTCGCGCCGGGCGTCGAACCGCCGCGGCCCCGCGCCTACGTCACCTCCGCCGCGTGCGGGGTGTGCAGTGCCGACGTCCTCGACCTCGCCGGCACGCGCCCTCCGGGCGTGCCCGCGGCGACCGACGGCTGGACGGTCGCGTCCGACGTCCTGGTGGCGTTGCCCGACACGATGCGTGAGCACCAGCGCGCGTTCGACCGCACCGGCGGGGTCCACGCCGCCGCGGTGGCGACCCCCCGCGGTGAGTTGCTCGTGGTCCGGGAGGACGTCGGGCGGCACAACGCGGTCGACAAGGTCGTGGGCCACGCGCTGCTCGAGGGTCCCTTCCCGCTGACCGACCACCTGCTCGTGGTGAGTGGGCGGGTCTCGTTCGAGATCGTGCAGAAGGCGGTGGCCGCCGGGGTGTCGGCGATCGTGGCCGTGTCGGCGCCGTCGTCGCTCGCGGTCGACCTCGCCCGCGAGCACGGTGTGCTGCTCGCCGGGCTCGTCCGGGGCGGCCGGATGAACCTGTACGCGGAGGCGGAGCGGGTCGTCTGACGTCACGCCGGGTGATTGCGTCCCAGGACGCAACCGGCGGTTCAGTGGGCGTTCGACGCGCGTGATCCGTCGGTAAGGTCCGAGACGAGCTGCCCACCCGCGTCAGTCCGACACCGCACGTCGGCCCACCGACAGGAGCACCGATGGCGTACGACCCGAGCGAGGAGCTCGCCGTCCTGCGTGACGATCTCGACCGCCTCCAGCAGGATTTCGGCGCCGCCGAGGAGGCGAGCCGCAAGCCCGTGACCGAGTACGACCGGACCGGCACGGTCACGGTCGAACTCGACGCCGACGCCCGGCTGCAGCGCATCAAGATCGCCGGCTCCTGGAACCGGCACCTGCAACCCCACCAGCTCGGCGCGGCCGTGCAGGAGGCGTTCGTCGCCGCCGGCCTCGCGCGGACCCACGCCTGGGGCGAGAAGATCGCCGACCAGCGCCCGGCGAGCCGGGCGCGGCCGGCGGAGCCGCCGAGCACGGCCCTCGCGGCCCAGCTGGACTCCGCGCAGGAGCGCGGCGTCGACACCGACGAGGTCCTGCGTGCGCTGCGCGACATGCTCCGCGAGTTCAACGAGAGCATCGACGCGGTGTCCGAGCAGGCGGACGCGATGGTCGCGGCCGAGTACTCCGGCCGGAGCACGTCCGGTCACGCCACGGCCGTCGTCGGTGGGACGGGGGACCTGCTCCAGCTGGAGTTCTCGCCGGGCTGGGTGGAGACCGCCCACCCCACGAACCTCGGCCGTGAGGCCACCGAGGCCGTCCTCGCCGCGCAGCGGGCCCGGGGTGAGTCGACCGTGCAGGACCTCATCGAGAACAGTCCGATCGGGGAGGCGCGCCGCCTCGGCGCCGACCCCCTCGAGCTAGCCCGCCGCCTCGGACTGGGCTGAGCCCGTCCACCCGATCCGTTCCACCAGAGAGGAAGAGCGATGACCCTGAAGAGCGCGCTCGAGGCGCTGGAGACCGACGCCAAGACCTGGGACGACGTGAACGTCTCGCTCACCTCGGCGGCCGCCAGCGCCACGTTCGAGAACCTCACCGACGACGAGTTCTCGTGGGCGGGTTCGGCCAGCGGCCTCACCGCCACCTACGCGGCCCTGCAGCAGAAGGTCGCGGGCCTGTGCAGTGGCGGGGCCACCGAAGCCGGCGACATCGCCGTGGAACTGCGCAACGTCAAGAAGACCTACGAGGGCACCGACGAGGCGGCCAAGGCCCGCCTCCAGGGCGTCTGGGACGTCGCGTGAGCGCCGCCGGAGCCGATCTCCTCGCCGAGATCGACGACCTCTGGAACAAGCTGCAGGACAAGTTCACCAGCCTGCGCGACACCATCAACCGGATGCTGGACAAGGTCCCGGGCTTCCTCGACTGGATCGTCGACCGGGTGAGGGACGGCTGGAACTCCCTCTGCGACAAGATGCAGATGGTCTGGGACCGCGTCTCCTACTTCTTCGGGCACATGGGTCGACCGTGGGACCTGTCGAGTACCGCCGACAGTTGGTCGACCGACGTCGGCGGCAAGACGAGCAACGAGGTGACCAAGGTCGACGCCGGCCTGTTGCTGGTCGACGACAACTGGGCCGGTGACGCCGCTGACCAGTACAAGCAGCACATCCCGCTGCAGAAGGCGGCGCTGCAGGCCATCAAGACCACCTACACCGACGCCATCAGCGCCGCCCTCGACAAGGTCCAGATGGCGATCTACGTGTTCTGGGGCCTCTGCGTCACCGCCATCGTCACGTTCATCGGCGGCATGATCGGCGCGTTGTCCTCGGCGGCCACGATCTTCGGTCTGCCCGCGGCCCCGTTCATCGCCGTGGGTGCCGCCCTCGCCGCGGACGCGCAGTTCGCCGGCGGCGCGTACAACCTCAAGGCGCAGGCGGCCAGTGCCAACAGCTCGCTGGTGGCCAAGCTCGCCGACAACACGGCGTTCCCGAACGGCGCCTGGCCGAAGGGCACCGCCTGAGCACCTCGGCGGCGCCGACCGGCCGGGTCGGCGCCGCTCGTGCGGGGTACGCGTTCCTACTGATCGTCCTGGAGCTGGTCTTCACCCTGCTCGGCTGGGTCGGGGGCGCGGACGACGGCGCGCTCGAGGTCGTGTTCCGGTGGTCGGCACCCGTCGGGGTGCTCCTGATGTTCGCGCTGCTGGTCGCCGCCGGCGCGCGCAACCGTCGGGTCGTGGGGACGATCACCGGTCTGGCCGCGGTGCGGGTCGTCGTCGTGCTGGTGGCGCTGCTCGCCGTCGGCAGCGACGACCCGAACGGCCGCGCCGACGGGAGCTACCTGCTGCTGACCGTGCTCGGCACGGTCGTCGCGCTCGCCGCGGTGGTCGTCGCGCTGTCGGTGCTGCGTGTCCTCAGCCGCGGTCGGCCAGCAGGGCGCTGAGCCGGTCGACCGCGGCTCGGACGTCGTCCGGCGACCCACCGGCGCGCCCGGCGGCGAGCCCGGCCAGGAACGTCGTGAGCGGTGCGGCCGGGCGGGCCACGCCGTGCGCGGCGTCGCGGGCGAGGTCGAGCAGCAGCGTCACCGGCACCACGCCCGCCGGCAGGTCGAGGGCGGCCGCCGCCTCCTCGAGCCAGGTGGTCATCGGGGCCGGTTCGGGTGTCGAGGTCACCTCGGCACTGTGCCCGGCCGCGGTGAGCCGCTCGACGTCGGCCGGGGTGTCGAGGTCGTCGCTCCACCCCCCGCTGTCGGCCACCCCGACCACGTCGACGCCGTCGTAGAGCGCCCGCACCCGGGCCCCGGCGGGGTCGCCGACCCGGTGCAGCGATCCACGCAGGGCGGCGGTCCGCCACACCGCGAGCAGCCACTGCCGGCGACCGCCCGCCTCGACCACCGCGGCGTCGTGGTCACCGAGCGCCGCCAGCAGCGCGGGCACGGCCCCGCCGCCCGCGGGGAGGTCGCCCGCGAGCAGGACGACCGCCGCCGCGCTGACGTGGGGGAGCCCCGCTGCGAGCGCCGCGACCGGACCGCCCCCGGGCGGGTCCTCGCGGGTCCACACGTCGACGCCCGCCACCGCGCGCTCCGGTCCGACCACCACCCGGTGCCCCGCGACCGGCGCCGCGAGCAACCCCTCGAGCACGGTGCGGCCGTCGGGGCGGCGCAGCAGCGCCTTGTCCAGGCCGCCCAGGCGGGTGGCGGGGCCGCCCGCGACGACGAGCAGGTCGGCCTCGGGCAGGTCGGCGTCGGGCACGTCGTCATCCTGCCGCGCACCACGCCCGGTTCGACGCGGATCGGTGCCCGTTGTCCGGAATCTGCCCGCGATCTTGAGCATGATCGCCGTGAGCTGATCTTGGTCGCGCGGGATCACGTGTTCCGTCAGCTGCCCCCCCCCGAACGTGAGAGCAGGTTCCCCCGTGACCACCACGCCCCACCGCGACCACCGCCCCGCCGCGACCCCCGCCACCGACGTCGTGACCACCCGGCGGTCGTGGTGGGAGGGCGTCCAGTGGGACGTGAGCGCCCTGCTCACCGAGGCCGCCCACCCGCTCGCCACCGAGCGCCGCGCGAGCTGACCCGACGGTCGCGGCGGGCCCGACCCCGTCGCCCACCGATCCGCGGTCGGCGCCTCCCGGGGAGCCGCCCCGGCCCCAGGGCATGTCTCAGGACCTCGTGCTCCGCGCGACGAGCGGCGGTTCTGAGACACGCCCCAGGGCATGTCTCAGGACCTCATGCTCTGCTGCGCGGCGCCGAGGCACAGCGTCTGCTGCGTTGTCGTCGTCGCGGACACCACAACGGTGTCCGTGTCCTCCTCCGCCTTGCATCCACCGCACCTCGACGCCGCTCGCGACGAGCGGAGGTTCTGAGACACGCCCTAGCCTGACCGGGTGACCTGGACCGGCGCCGTGGCAGGGGCGGTCGCGGGGCTGCTGCTCGGCCCGCTCGTCGCGTCCCTGGTCCTCACCGCCCCGGAGCCCGGACCCTGGTGGGCGCCGTGGCGGCCGACCGGGCGCCGGTGGTCCGACACCCCGGTCCGGGAACGGGCCGGGGTCACCGCGGTGGCGGTGGTCGCCGCCGCCCTGGCCGGAGCCGGTGCCGGGTGGACCGCCGCCTGGCCGGCGTTCGTCCTGGTCGGGATCGCGGCGGGTCCGCTCACCGTCGTCGACCTGCGCCTGCACCGCCTGCCCGACCGCATCGTCGGACCCACCGCGCTGCTCGCGGTCGCCCTGTTGGGCGTCGCGTCCCTGGCGACGGACCTCGCGCAGGCGTGGCTGCGGGCCGTGGTCAGCGGCGTCGTCGTGCTGGTGGTGCTCGGCGCCCTGGCGCTCGCCGCCCGCGGCGCGTTCGGGCTCGGTGACGCGAAGTGCGCCGCCGTGCTGGCCGTGCTGCTCGGCTGGCGGTCGGTCACGGCGGTCGTCGTCGGGCTCTGGGTCGGGTTCCTCGTGGCCGGGCTGGCGGCGGTGGTGCTGGTCGTGGCCGGCCGCGCCGGCTGGCGGACCCGCATCGCGTTCGGGCCGCCGCTGCTGCTCGGTGCGCTCGGCACCGCCGCGGTGCTCGCCGGCTGAACCCGGGTCGGGGCGTCTGGGAGACTGACGGGCGTGTTGCGGTGGATGACGGCGGGGGAGTCGCACGGTCCGGCCCTGGTCGCGGTGGTCGACGGTCTGCCCGCGGGCATCGAGGTGACCACGACCGCGATCGCGGACGCGCTGGCGCGGCGTCGGCTCGGGTACGGCCGCGGGGCCCGGATGAAGTTCGAGCAGGACGTCGTCGAGATCACCGGCGGCGTGCGGCACGGGCGCACGATGGGCGGGCCGGTCGCGATCCGCGTCGACAACACCGAGTGGCCGAAGTGGACCACGGTGATGAGTGCCGACCCGGTCGACGCCGAGGTCCTCGCCGAGCAGGCCCGCAACGCCCCCCTCACCCGGCCGCGCCCCGGTCACGCCGACCTCGCCGGCATGCAGAAGTACGACGTCGACGACGCGCGCCCGGTGCTGGAGCGCGCGAGCGCCCGCGAGACCGCGGCGCGGGTCGCGGTGGCGACCGTCGCCCGCCACTTCCTCGCCCAGGTCGCGGGCGTCGAGATCCTCTCCCACGTCGTGTCGATCGGGTCGGTCGCCGTCCCGGCGGGCACCCTCCCCGGGCCGGGCGACCTCGCCGCGGTCGACGAGTCCCCGGTCCGCTGCGCCGACCCGGCCACCTCGGCCGCCATGGTCGAGGAGATCGACGAGACCCGCCGCGCGGGCGACACCCTGGGCGGGATCGTCGAGGTCGTCGCCTACGGCCTGCCGCCGGGGCTCGGGTCGCACGTTCAGGGCGACCGTCGCCTCGACGCCCGGCTCGCCGCGGCCCTCATGGGCATCCAGGCCATCAAGGGCGTGGAGGTCGGCGACGGCTTCGAACTCGCCCGCATCCGTGGCTCGCAGGCGCAGGACGAGATGGAGCCGGTCACCGGTGGCGTCCGCCGCCGCTCCGGCCACTCCGGCGGCACCGAGGGCGGGATGACGACCGGGGAGGTCCTGCGGGTCCGGGCCGCCATGAAGCCGATCTCGACCATCCCGCGCGCCCTGCAGACCGTCGACACCGTCACCGGCGAGACGGCCGTGGCCATCAACCAGCGCTCGGACGTCTGTGCCGTCCCGGCCGCGGGTGTCGTGGCCGAGGCCATGGTCGCGATCGTGCTGGCCGAGGCCGTCCTGGAGAAGTTCGGTGGCGACAGCGTCGGCGAGACCCGTCGCAACGTCCAGAGCTACCTGGCCCGGGTCGCCGAGCGCGGCCTGGCCGTCGCGCCGTGACCACGGTCCTGGTCGGGATGCCGGGCGCGGGCAAGACGACCGTCGGCCGCACGCTCGCCGCGCGCCTCGGCCTGCCCTTCGCCGACAGCGACGACCTGGTCGTCGCCGCCACCGGCCGGTCGGTCACCGACCTGTTCGCCGAGTCCGAGGCCGTGTTCCGCGCCGCCGAGGCCACCGCGATCGTCGACGCCCTCGCCTCGTTCGACGGCGTGCTGGCGCTCGGGGGTGGATCGTTGCTCACGGCATCGGTCCGCGAGGCGCTGGCGGCGGGTGGGGTCCCGGTCGTCCTCCTCCGCGCCCGGGTCGACACCCTGGCGGGTCGCGTGGGCGACGCCACCACCCGGCCGCTGCTGGTCGCGGACCCGGTGGCACGCCTCGAGGCACTCGACGCCGAACGGGCCGCGCTCTACCTCGACGCCGCCGACGTCGTCGTCGACACCGACGACCGCAGCGTCGCCGACATCGTGGATCTGGTGCAGCAAGCAACGATCGGAGTGCGTTCGTGACCGACTCGCCCACCCGGATCACGGTGGCCGGCGCGCAACCGTACGACGTCGTGGTCGGGACCGGCCTGCTCGGCGAACTCCCCGCCCTGCTCGAGGGTGCCGCCCGCGTGGCGGTCATCCACCCGCCGACCCTGCGTGCGAGTGCCGAGGCGATCCGGGACGACCTCGCCGGCCGCTTCGAGGTGCACACCGTCGAGGTGCCCGACGGCGAGGACCAGAAGACCGTCCCCGTCGCGGCGTACTGCTGGGACGTCCTGGGCCAGGTCGGCTACACCCGCTCGGACGTCGTCGTCGGGCTCGGCGGCGGCGCGACCACCGACCTCGCCGGCTGGGTCGCCGCGGCGTGGCTGCGGGGCGTGCGGGTCGTGCAGGTCCCGACCACCCTCGCCGGCATGGTCGACGCCGCAGTCGGCGGCAAGACCGGCGTCAACACCGAGCGCGGCAAGAACCTGGTCGGCGCGTTCCACCCGCCGGTCGGTGTGCTGTGCGACCTCGCGTCGCTCGCCACGGTGAACGTCAACGACTACGTCACCGGGTTGGCCGAGGTCGTCAAGTGCGGCTTCATCGCCGACCCCGCGATCCTCGACGTCGTCGAGGCCGACCCGGCCGCGGTGATCGTGCCGGGCAACCCGTTCGAACGGGAACTGGTCGAACGGTCGGTACGGGTCAAGGCCGACGTGGTCGGTGAGGACCTCACCGAACAGGGTCGGCGCGAGATCCTCAACTACGGCCACACCCTCGGCCACGCCATCGAGAAGGCCGAGCGGTACCGGTGGCGCCACGGCGCCGCCGTGTCGGTGGGGCTGGTCTACGCCGCCGCGCTCGGCCGCGTGCTCGGCCGCCTCGACGACGCCACGGCCGACCGCCACCGACGCGTCCTCGACTCCCTGGGGCTGCCCGTGCACTACGCGGCCGACGCGTTCCCGGCGTTGCTGGAGAACATGAAGATCGACAAGAAGGCGCGCGGCAACCGGCTGCGCTTCGTCGTCCTCGACGGCCTGGCCCGGCCGGTCACCGTCGACGGCCCCGACCCGTCGCTGCTCGCAGCGGCCTACAGCGAAGTGGCGGTCTGAGAACAGTGCCTGGTGCAACGGTCCGCGTCCTCAACGGCGCCAACCTCGGACGGCTCGGCACCCGCGAGCCCGAGATCTACGGTTCGACCACGTACGCCAAACTGGCCGCCCTGTGCGTCGCCGCCGGTCACGAGATGGAGCTCGAGGTCATCGTCGACCAGACCGACGACGAGGGGCAGCTGCTGCGTTGGCTGCACGAGGCCGCCGACGCCCGCACCCCCGTGGTCCTCAACCCGGGCGGGTGGTCCCACACCTCGGTCGTGCTGCGTGACGCCGTCGCCGACGTCACCTCCCGCGGCGTGCACGTGCTCGAGGTGCACATCAGCAACGTCCACGCCCGCGAGCAGTTCCGTCACCGCTCGCTGGTCTCGGGCGTCGCGAGCGGGGTGCTCGTCGGGCTCGGGGTCCAGGGCTACGTGCTCGCCCTGTCCTGGCTCGCCGGCGAACTCGACGTCTGAACCCCCGAATTCCGTGTCTTCTTGCAACCGTCGGCTGCAAGAAGACACAGGATTCGTCAGAAGCTGGCGGGCTTGGACTTCGTGTACAGCCAGGTCTGGAACAGGTCGGTGAGGTCCCGGCCGCTCACCTGCTGCGCGAGTGCGATGAACTGCGCTGTGGTGGCGTTGCCGTAGCGGTGCTGGTCGGTCCAGCTCTTCAGGGTCTCGAAGAACGCGGCGTCGCCGATGGTGTGGCGCAGCACCGCGAGCGTCATGCCGCCGCGCTCGTACACCGCACCGGAGAACATCTGGTCGCGGCCGGGCGCGGCGATGGCCTGCTTCCAGAACGACGAGCTCGCCGGGATCCCCGCCCACTCCTGGCGGAACGACGTGTACGTGTCGTCGCCGCCGCCGTGCTCACCCCAGTACGCCGCGGCGAAGGTCGCGAAACCCTCGTTGAGCCAGATGTCCTTCCACGTCGCCACCGACACCGAGTCGCCGAACCACTGGTGGGCGAGCTCGTGCGAGATGGTGCCCTGGTCCGGCGCGAACCCGTAGAGCGGACGGGTCTGGGTCTCCAGCGAGAAGCCGACGTCCGGCACGTTGTCGACGATCGCGCCGGTCGAGGTGAACGCGTACGGGCCGAAGACCTTGCTCCAGTAGTCGGTCACCCGCCCGCTCACGCCGAACACGTCGCGTGACGTCACGTCGTCGGCGAGTGCCGGGTCGTACCCCATGGTCTCGGGGATGCCGCCCGGTGTGGTGCCGTTCCGGATCGTGAACTTCCCGATGTCCACCGTCAGCAGGTAGGTCGCGGTGGGAGACGGGTCGTCCCAGACGAACGTCGTCCGGCCGGCGCCCGTCGTGGTCGAGAGCAGGTCACCGTTGCCGATGACCTGGGTGCCCTTCGGCACGGTGGTGCGGACGGTGAACGTGGCCTTGTCGCTCGGGTGGTCGTTGCTCGGGAACCAGGTGTGGGCGGCGTTCGGCTCGTCACCGACGAACGCGCCGTCGGGCGTGTACTGCCAGCCGTAGTCGGCCCCGAACACGATGGGCGAACCGGTGATGGTCTCCGGGACGCCGGCGTAGGCCACGGTCGTCGTGAACGATGCACCGCGCAACAGTCCGGTGCGCGGGGAGACGATCAGTTCCCCCCCGCTCTGCGTGAACGTCGCCGTCACCCCGTTCACCAGGACGCTGCTGACCTTCATGCCCGAGAGGTCGAGGTCGAAGCGGGAGAGGTTCTGCGTGGCCCGCATGGCGAGCACCGCCTTGCCCCGGAGCCGGTGCGTCGAGGGCGTGTAGTCCAGCGCGAGGTCGTAGTGACCGACGTCGTACCCGCCGTTGCCGAGCGAGGGGAAGTACGGGTCACCGACGCCGGCGGCGCCCGGTGCGTACGTGGGCGGTGCGGCCGTCGGCCGCGCGGCGGCGGCCGACCCACCGGCGAGGGCACCCGCCGCGAGGACGGCGACGGCGGAGGCGGACAGGACGGAACGACGACGCGACACGGGGCACCTCGGACAGACGTGGGGATCGGCGGTGCATCACCTTTGCCCGAGATGTGGGTTCCGTCAACCACCGGTCAGCGCCGTGGCGCGCCCAGCGCGCGGAAGACGGTCACCAGGGCGTCGGGGTGGACGAAGCCGACCACGACGTCGCGGTCCAACCCGGCGCGGGCGAACGCGGCCTCCAGGGCGCGCCGCGGGTGGTACTCGGCGAGCGAGGCGAACAGCGACCCGCCGCGTCCGATGAACGCGGCGTCGACGTCGCGCTCCCAGCGGGCCCGGTCGCCCGCGGGCAGCAGCGGGGTCGGGCGCCGGACGATCCGCAGGACCCCGGCGTCGGTCGCGGGGACCGGCGCGAACGACCGCCGGGGGATCCGGGCACCGAGCTCCCAGGCGAACCAGGGCCACGACATCGCGGTCGTCCTGGTCCACCGGTCGAAGTCGCCCGCGCGCTTGCGGGCGAACTCCCACTGGGTGATGAGGGTGGCCGTCCGCAACGCCGGAGCCGCCAGCACCCACGTCACGATCGGCGTGGTGCGGCCGAACGGGATGTTGCCGGCGAGGTGGAACGGCGTGCGTGGCGGTGCGGACGCCAGGAAGTCACCGGTCTCGAACCGGATCCCGTCGACGTCGCGCAGTCGCCGCTGGGCGGTCGCGGCCATCGCCGGGTCGAGCTCCCACGTCGTCAGCGTGCCGAAGTGCGCGGCGAGGTCGCGGGTCAGCGCGCCGTCGCCGGTGCCGACCTCGACCGCGGGCAGTCCGTCGGCCGGCGGCAACGCGGCCAGGAAGGAGGCGATCGCGCGGGGGTCGCGCAGGAGGTTCTGCGACAGGGTGCGGCGCCGGTCGCCGCGCCCGCCCCGGCCGGTGTGGCGGCGCGGGGGCGGCGGGGTCACGGCGGCGACCCTAACGAGGGCTCGCCGGGGGTGCCCGTGGACCCTGCGTACCCTGGGCCGCTGACCGCACCCCGCCCCCGGGCCGGGCGTGCACGCAGACCGCACGACCGAACGCCGACCACATCGACTGGAGCACACACCCAAGTGGCCACCACCAACGACCTGAAGAACGGCCTCGTCCTCAACATCGACGGCCAGCTCTGGACGGTCACCGAGTTCCAGCACGTCAAGCCCGGCAAGGGCGGCGCGTTCGTCCGCACCACCCTGAAGAACGTGCTGTCGGGCAAGGTCGTCGACCGCACCTTCAACGCCGGCACCAAGGTCGAGACCGCCAACGTCGACAAGCGCGACATGACCTTCCTGTACCGCGAGGGCGACGACTTCATCTTCATGGACGGCGACACCTACGACCAGATCCCGGTGCCGCTCACGGTCGTCGGGACCGGCGCGGGCTACCTGCTCGACAACTCCGAGGCGACGGTCGCGGTCCACGACGGCACCCCGCTCTACGTCGAGCTCCCCACCTCGGTGGAACTGGTCATCTCCCACACCGACCCCGGCCTGCAGGGCGACCGCTCGACCGGTGGCACCAAGCCCGCGACGCTCGAGACCGGCGCCGAGATCCAGGTGCCGCTGTTCGTGTCGACCGGCGAGAAGGTCAAGGTCGACACCCGCGACGGCCGTTACCTCGGCCGCGTCAACAGCTGACGCTGCGACCCGGAACCCGATGCCCGCCCGCTCCAAGGCCCGCAAACGCGCGGTCGACGTCCTCTACGAGGCCGACCTGCGCGGTACCGACCCGCTGACGACCCTCGCCGAGCGGGTGGCGCGTGCCGACCCGCCGGTGCGCGACTACACCGTCGAACTGGTCGAGGGCACGGCCGCACGCCTCGCGTTCATCGACCAGGTCCTGGACGAGTACGCCCAGGGCTGGACGGTCGGCCGCATGCCCGACGTCGACCGCGCGGTGCTGCGCCTGGCGGTCTTCGAACTGCTCTACCGCGACGACGTGCCGGCCGCTGTCGTCATCGACGAGGCGGTCGAACTGGCCCGGATGCTCTCGACCGACGACTCGCCGGGGTTCGTCAACGGCGTGCTCGGCCGCGTCCACCGCGAGGGCCCGCCCGCGAGCGCCGGCGACCTCCCGGCGGCTCCCGTGGCTCCCGCGGCTCCCGCGGCGGAGCAGCCCGCCGACGACGACGCTCCGGTCGACGACGACGTGGTCCGGCCCCTGTAGGTCGCCCCCGGAACACTGACGGGGAAGTGCGGGGACGGCGAGCCCTGGGTACAGCGGGGACGACGACCCCCTAGGGTCGATCGACGACACGTCCCGTACGCGACCCGAGGAGTTCCATGACGACCCCAGAGGGCACCACCACTGCCCGCAACCCGCTGCTCTCGATCGCACCGCTCGTCGTGGCGGGTCTCGGCGTGGTCGCCTTCATCGCCGGGTTCCTGAAGTTCAGCGGGACCGACGGCGAGCTCTCCTTCTCGGCCAACGGCTACGAGACCGGCATCTCGGTCGTGCCGTTTGCCCTCGTCGTGGCCGGGCTGGGCGCGGCGGCAGGGCTCTCGAAGGCCGTGACCGCGTGGCCGGTGCTCGCCGTCGCGGGCGCGGTGTTCCTCTACCACCTCGGTCTGATCTTCAGCGGCCCCGGCGGCGCCCGGTACGGCTACTGGATCGTGTTCGTCGTGGCGCTGCTGCAGACCGCCGCCGCGGTCGTCTACCTGCTGGCCGAGAAGGGGATCATCAAGAACACCCCGAAGCAGCCCACACAGAACTTCGGCGGCGGGTACGGCGGCCAGCCGGGCTACGGCCAGCCGTCGCAGGGCTACAACGCCCCGGGTCAGGGTGGCTACGGCCAGCCCTCGCAGGGGTACGCGACCCCGCCGGCCACGCCGTCGTACGGCCAGCCCGCGAGCGGCTCGGGCTACGGGCAGCCCGCGGGCTCGGGCTACGGCCAGCCCGCGACGCCGCCGGCGACCCCGCCGCAGCAGCCGGGTGCCCAGCCCGGTGGCGGCTACGGCTCCTCGGGCGGCGGCTACGGCCAGTCCGCGCCGCAGCAGTCGCCTCCGCCGCCGCAGAACCCCGGCGGCGCGCCGTCCTCCCAGCCCTGGCAGTCGCCGAACTCCTGACCGGTAGGCTCACCGGCAGTCCCGACGCTCGTCAACGGGCCGTCCCGAGAGGCGGACACGACGTCGGGGGAGGAGGTTCTGCCTGCCCATGGGAAGTGTCCCGGCAGCAGCGGACAGTGCGACGGTGGTGGCGGCTCCCGCCGCGGCGACCGTCCTGTCCGCCGGCGATATCGGCCGCACCGTCGACCGCATCGCCCACCAGATCCTGGAGAAGACCGGCGGCGCCGAGGGCGTGGTGCTGCTCGGCCTCCCGACCCGCGGGGTCCCGCTCGCCCGTCGCCTCGCCGCCCGCATCAGCGCGTTCGGTGAGCGCGAGATCGCGGCGGGCGCGCTCGACATCACCCTCTACCGCGACGACCTGCGCAGCGGCGGCGGCATCCGCGCCCTGCACGAGACGGTCGTGCCCGACGGTGGGGTCGACGGTGCCACCGTCGTCCTCGTCGACGACGTCCTGTACTCCGGTCGGACCGTCCGGGCCGCCCTCGACGCCCTGCGCGACCTCGGCCGGCCCGCGGTGGTCCAGCTCGCGGTGCTGGTCGACCGCGGCCACCGCGAGTTGCCGATCCGGGCCGACTACGTCGGCAAGAACATCCCCACGGCGCCCGACCAGAGCGTGCGGGTCCGCCTCGCCGAGACCGACGGTGACGACGCCGTCCTGCTGACCGCGAACGCGCGGGCGGACGGAGGCCCCCGGTGAAGCACCTGCTCTCGGCCGCCGACCTCGGCCACGACGAGGCCGTCGCGGTCCTCGACACCGCCGAACGTCTCGACGCCGCCCTGGTCGGCCGCGAGGTCAAGAAGCTGCCGCCGCTGCGCGGACGCACCGTGGTCAACCTGTTCTACGAGGACTCCACCCGCACCCGGACCTCGTTCGAGCTGGCCGCGAAGCGCTTGTCCGCCGACGTCATCAACTTCGCCGCCAAGGGCAGCAGCGTCAGCAAGGGCGAGTCGCTCAAGGACACCGCGCTGACCCTCGAGGCCATGGGCGCCGACGCCGTGGTGATCCGCCACTCCGCCAGCGGGGCCGCGCACCGGCTCGCGGGCTGGGTGCAGGGCAAGGTCGTCAACGCGGGCGACGGCACCCACGAGCACCCCACCCAGGCCCTGCTCGACGCCTTCACCATCCGGCGGCGCCTGCGCGGCGGGGAGGGCGACCTCGCCGGTCTGACCGTGACGATCGTGGGCGACGTCCTGCACTCCCGGGTGGCCCGTTCGAACGTGTGGCTGCTGACCGCCCTCGGGGCGTCGGTCAAACTGGTCGCCCCGCCGACCCTGCTGCCCATCGGCGTCGAGGCCTGGCCGGTCGAGTTCGGCTACACGCTCGACGACGCCCTCGAGGGCAGCGACGTCGTGATGATGCTGCGGGTGCAGCACGAACGCATGGGCCAGAGCTTCTTCCCGACCTCGCGCGAGTACGCCCAGCGGTACGGGCTGGACTCCCGCCGGCTCGGGCTGATGCCGGACGACGCCGTGGTGATGCACCCCGGCCCGATGAACCGGGGGATGGAGATCAGCGCCGAGGTGGCCGACGACCCGAAGCGCTCGACGATCGTCGAGCAGGTGGCGAACGGGGTGTCGGTGCGCATGGCCGTGCTCTACCTGATGCTGGCCGGGGGTGACGACGATGCCTGAGCTCCTGCTCACCGACGTCCGGCCCTACGGGGAACAGGCCGTCGACGTCCTCGTGCGTGACGGTGTCATCGCCGAGATCGGCACCGGCCTCCGCACCGAGGGCGAGACCGTTGCAGGCAACAACGGTGTGCTGCTGCCCGGTCTGGTCGACCTCCACGTGCACCTGCGCGAGCCCGGCCACCCCGACGCCGAGACCGTCGCCACGGGTTCCGCCGCGGCGGCGCTCGGCGGGTTCACCGCGGTGTTCGCGATGCCCAACACCGAACCCGCTGCCGACACCGCGGGGGTCGTCGAGCAGGTCCGGCGGCTCGGGCGCGAGGCCGGGCTGGTCGACGTCTACCCGATCGGGGCCGTCACGGTCGGCCGCGCCGGCGAGCAGCTGGCCGAGTTGGGCGCGATGGCGACCTCGGCCGCGGCGGTGCGGGTGTTCTCCGACGACGGCTTCTGCGTCTCCGACCCGGTGCTGATGCGCCGCGCGCTGGAGTACGTCAAGGCGTTCGACGGCGTCATCGCCCAGCACGCCGAGGAACCCCGGCTGACGGTCGGCTCACAGATGCACGAGGGGCTGGTGTCGGCGCGGCTCGGGCTCGCGGGCTGGCCCGCGGTCGCCGAGGAGGCGATCATCGCCCGCGACGTCCTGCTCGCCGGTCACGTCGGCTCCCGCGTGCACATCTGCCACCTCTCGACCGCCGGCAGCGTCGCCATCGTGCGCGCCGCGAAGGCCGCCGGGCTGCCGGTCACGGCCGAGGTCACCCCGCACCACCTGGTCCTCACCGACGACCTGGCCGAGGGGTACGACCCCGTGTTCAAGGTCAACCCACCGTTGCGTACTGCAACGGACGTCGAGGCCGTCCGGGCGGGCCTGGCCGACGGCACCATCGACGTCGTCGCCACCGACCACGCTCCGCACGCCACCGAGCACAAGGAGTGCGAGTGGTCGGCGGCGAAACCCGGGATGCTCGGCCTGCAGACCGCGCTGCCCGTCGTCATCGACACGATGGTGCGCACGGGCCGTTTGGACTGGCGCACGCTCGCCGAGCGGATGTCAGTGGCGCCGGCCCGCATCGGCGCGGCCGACCGTGACGGCCACGGCGGCACGCTCGAGGTCGGCGCACCGGCCCACCTGACCGTCGTCGACCCCGACGCCACCTGGACCGTCAGCGGAGCGGCCCTCGCCTCGATCGCCCGCAACACCCCGTTCGACGGCCGGACCCTGCCCGGCCGGGTCACGACCACGCTGCTGCGGGGCGTGCCGACCGTCCTCGACGGCCGGGTCGTCGCCCGGGTGCCCGCGTGATCCGACTACTCCTCACGGTGGTCGTCGCGGCCGTCGTGGTGCTCGTGCTCGCCGCCATGCTCTGGGGCTGGCAGCGGCGCGCCGCGCGGCAGGACGTCCTGCTCCCCGACCTCGACACCAGCCCACCCGCCGAACCCGACCTCGGCGAGCTGGTCGCCGGACCCCACACCGGTCTGTACGTCGGCACGACGTTCGCCACCAGCTGGCAGGACCGGGTGGTCGTCGGTGGGCTCGGCCGGCGGGCGTCGGCCACCGCCTCGCTGTACCGCGGCGGCGCGGTGTTCGAGCGCCGGGGCGACACCCCGGTGTTCCTGCCGTGGGCCGTGATCGACGGCGCGCGGGTCGAACCCGCCCTCGCCGGCAAGGTGCTCGGCAAGGGAGGGCTGCTGGTCCTGCGGTGGCACCACGCCACCGGATCCGACCTGCACCTGCTCGACACCGGGTTCCGCGCCGACGACCGCCGCGCCTACCTGGAGTGGGTCACGGCGCTCGACGCCCCCGCCCTGCTCCCACCCGCGTCCCCACCCACCTCACACGAACCCAGGGAGTCCGCCTCGTGACCACCCGCGACGCCGTCCTCGTACTGGAGGACGGCCGTGCCTTCCGCGGCGAAGCGTTCGGCGCCGTCGGCGAGTCCTTCGGCGAGGCCGTCTTCTCCACCGGCATGACCGGCTACCAGGAGACGCTCACCGACCCGAGCTACCACCGGCAGGTCGTCGTGGCCACCGCCCCGCAGATCGGCAACACCGGGGTGAACGACGACGACACCGAGAGCCGCCGGATCTGGGTGGCGGGGTACGTCGTCCGCGATCCCTCACCGCGTCCGTCGAACTGGCGCTCGCAGCGGTCGTTGCACGACGAACTGGTCGTGCAGGACGTCGTCGGCATCAGCGGCGTCGACACCCGGGCCGTCACCCGCCACCTGCGCGAGCGGGGCGCCATGCGGTGCGTCGTGAGCAGCGTCGACACCGACGTCGACTCGCTGCTGGCCAAGGTGCTCGCCAGCCCGACCATGACCGGGAGCGACCTCTCCGCGCAGGTCACGACCTCCGAGCCGTACACGGTCCCGGCGGCCGGCACCCAGAACTTCGCCGTCACCGCGCTGGACTTCGGCATCAAGGCCATGACCCCGCACCGGCTGGCCGAACGCGGGATCGCCACCACGGTCGTGCCCTCGACCAGTTCGCTCGAGGACGTCCTCGCGGCCGGTGGCGACGCCGTGTTCCTCGCCAACGGCCCGGGCGACCCCGCGACCGCCGACGCCGCGGTCGAGGTCGTGCGCGGTCTGCTGGCGCGCCGGGTGCCGGTGTTCGGCATCTGCTTCGGCAACCAGATCCTCGGCCGCGCCTACGGTTTCGGCACCTACAAGCTGCGCTACGGCCACCGCGGCCTCAACCAGCCGGTGGCCGACCGCCGCACCGGCAAGGTCGAGATCACCGCCCACAACCACGGGTTCGCGGTCGACGCCCCGACCGACCGCACCACCGACACCCCGTTCGGTGCGGTGTCCGTCAGCCACGTCTCCCTCAACGACGACGTGGTCGAGGGCCTGCAGGCCCACGACGTCCCCGCGTTCTCCGTGCAGTACCACCCCGAGTCCGCCGCCGGCCCGCACGATGCCGGCTACCTGTTCGACCGTTTCGTCGAACTGCTCGAGAAGAAGGGTCCCGACGCCTGATGCCCAAGCGCACCGACATCGAGCACGTCCTGGTCATCGGGTCCGGCCCGATCGTGATCGGCCAGGCCTGCGAGTTCGACTACTCCGGCACCCAGGCCTGCCGGGTGCTACGGGCCGAGGGTCTGCGGGTCAGCCTGGTGAACTCCAACCCGGCGACGATCATGACCGACCCCGAGTTCGCCGACGCGACCTACGTCGAGCCGCTGACGCTCGAGGCCGTCACGAAGGTCATCGAGGCCGAACGCCCCGATGCGATCCTCGCGACCCTCGGCGGCCAGACCGCCCTGAACCTCGCGATCTCCCTGCACGAGGCGGGGGTCCTGAAGAAGTACGACGTCGAGCTCATCGGCGCCGACGTCGACGCCATCCACCGCGGCGAGGACCGCCAGATCTTCAAGGACATCGTGCGCAAGGTCGGCGGCGACGTCCCCGACAGCGCGGTGTTCGGCGACGTCGACGCCGCCATGGAGTTCGCGGCCGGTGTCGACCACCGCATCGTGGTCCGGCCGAGTTTCACCATGGGCGGGCTGGGTTCCGGCCTCGCCGACACCGAGGAGGGCGCCCGGGCCGCGATCGCCCGTGGTCTCGCGGCGAGCCCGGTGCACGAGGTGCTGGTCGAGGAGAGCGTGCTCGGGTGGAAGGAGTACGAGCTCGAGCTCATGCGCGACAAGCACGACAACGTCGTGGTCGTGTGCTCGATCGAGAACGTCGACCCGATGGGCGTGCACACCGGTGACTCCATCACCGTCGCGCCCGCGATGACCCTCACCGACCGCGAGTACCAGGACATGCGCGACATGGGCATCGCCGTGCTCCGCGAGGTCGGCGTGGACACCGGCGGCTGCAACATCCAGTTCGCGGTCGATCCCAGCAACGGCCGGATGATCGTCATCGAGATGAACCCGCGCGTGTCGCGGTCCTCGGCACTGGCCAGCAAGGCCACCGGCTTCCCGATCGCCAAGATCGCGGCGCGCCTCGCCATCGGCTACACCCTCGACGAGATCGACAACGACATCACCGGCGGGACGAAGGCCGCCTTCGAGCCGAGCATCGACTACGTCGTCACGAAGATCCCGCGGTTCGCGTTCGAGAAGTTCCCCGGGGCCGACCCCGTGCTCACCACGCACATGAAGAGCGTCGGGGAGGCCATGGCCATCGGCCGGAACTTCGCCGAGTCGTTCGGCAAGGCGCTGCGGAGCATGGAGACCACCGCTGCCGGGTTCTGGACCACCCCCGACCCCGATCCCGACGCCTCGCTCGACGACCTCGTGCGGCGCGCCGCGATCCCGACCGACGGCCGCATGTACGCCGTCGAGCGGGCGTTGCGGGCCGGGGCGAGCGTCGAGCGGGTCCACGAGGCCACCGGTATCGACCCCTGGTTCCTCGATCAGATCGAGTTGATCGGGGCGATCGGAGCGGCCGTGCGTGACGCCGCCTCCCTCACCCCGGACCTGCTGCGCCGCGCCAAGCGGCACGGTCTGTCCGACCGGCAGATCGCCGCGCTGCGGCCCGAACTCGCCGGCGAGGCGGGTGTCAGGACCCTGCGCTGGCGCAACGGGATCCGCCCGGTCTACAAGACCGTCGACACCTGCGCGGCCGAGTTCGCCGCCCGGACCCCCTACCACTACTCGTCGTACGACGAGGAGACCGAGGTCGAGCCGCAGACCGAGAAGGCCAAGGTGCTGATCCTCGGCAGCGGACCCAACCGGATCGGCCAGGGCATCGAGTTCGACTACTCGTGCGTGCACGCCACGATGGCCCTGCGCGCCGCGGGGTTCGAGACGATCATGGTCAACTGCAACCCCGAGACCGTCTCGACCGACTACGACACCGCCGACCGGCTGTACTTCGAGCCGCTCACCCTCGAGGACGTCCTCGAGGTCGTCGAGGCCGAACGGGTCTCCGGCGCCGGCGGACCGGGCGTGGCGGGCGTCATCTGCACGCTCGGCGGCCAGACCCCGCTGGGTCTCGCCCAGGCGCTGAAGGACCTCGGCGTGCCGGTGCTCGGCACCCAGCCCGAGGCGATCGACCTCGCCGAGGACCGCGGCGAGTTCGGCCGTGTGCTCGCCGAGGCCGGACTCCCCAGCCCGAAGCACGGCACCGCGACCAGCTTCGCCGGGGCGAAGGCCGTGGCCGACGGCATCGGGTACCCGGTGCTGCTGCGTCCGAGCTACGTCCTGGGCGGGCGCGGCATGGAGATCGTGTACGACGAGGCCAACCTCGAGCGCTACATCGCGAGCTCCACCGACATCGCGCCGGAGCGTCCCGTGCTCGTCGACCGGTTCCTCGACGACGCCGTCGAGATCGACGTCGACGCCCTGTACGACGGCACCGAGCTGTACCTCGGCGGCGTCATGGAGCACATCGAGGAGGCGGGCATCCACTCCGGCGACTCCGCGTGCGCGCTGCCGCCCATCACGTTGGGCGAGAGCGACATCGAGGCCGTGCGCCGGTCGACCCTCGCGATCGCCGAGGGTGTCGGCGTGCGCGGCCTGCTCAACGTGCAGTACGCGCTCGCCGGTGACGTGCTCCACGTCCTGGAAGCCAACCCGCGGGCCAGCCGCACGGTGCCGTTCGTGTCCAAGGCCACCGCCGTGCAGCTGGCCAAGGCCGCGGCGCGGATCGCGGTCGGCACGACCATCGCCGAGCTGCGCGCGGAGGGGATGCTGCCTTCCGGTGACCAGGACGGCGGCAACCTGCCGCTCGACGCCCCCATCGCGGTGAAGGAGGCGGTGCTGCCGTTCCACCGGTTCCGCGCCGCCGACGGCACGCAGGTCGACAGCCTGCTCGGGCCGGAGATGAAGTCCACCGGCGAGGTCATGGGCATCGCCACCGTGTTCGGCACGGCGTTCGCCAAGAGCCAGGAGGCGGTCTACGGGCCGCTGCCCGAGAGCGGCGCGGTGTTCGTGTCGGTGGCCAACCGCGACAAGCGGGCCGCCCTGTTCCCGATCAAACGCCTCGCCGACCTCGGGTTCCGGGTGCTGGCGACCTCCGGCACCGCCCAGATGCTGCACCGCAACGGCGTGCCGGTCGAGGTGGTCGCGAAGTACAGCGAGCGCGACACCGCCGGCACGACGATCGTCGACCGCATCGCCGCGGGCGATGTCCAGCTGGTGCTGAACACCCCCAGTGGCACCGCCGGCAACTCCGGCCCGCGCATCGACGGTTACGAGATCCGCACCGCGGCCGTCGGGGCCAACGTGCCGTGTCTGACGACTGTGCAGGCGTTCTCGGCGGCGGTGCAGGCGATCGACCAGCTCCGCGAGGGGCCGCCCGGAGTCCGCTCGCTGCAAGCGTTGCACCGTGCACTGATCGAGCAGCGGGCCGGCGCGTGACCCGACCCGTCCACGAGATCGGGGAGATCTTCGCCGTCACCCCGGTGGGGGAGTACACCCAGTTCACCGTGGTCGCGCCGGGCATCGCGGCCGGGTTCGAGCCCGGCCACTTCGTCGCGGTGTCGGTCGGGGCGTCGCCGGGCGACCCGACGTCGTCGATGCTGCTGCGACGCTCGTTCGCGCTCTACGGCGCGACCCCGACGTCTGACTACGCCGGCACGGTCACGTTCGTGGTGGCCGACGCCGGCCCCGGCACGCACTGGCTGACCCAGCGGCAGGTCGGCGACCGGCTCGACCTCATCGGCCCGCTCGGACGCCCCTTCCCCCTGCCCGCCGAACCGGTCCCGGCGGTGCTCGTCGGTGGCGGCTACGGCACCGCACCGCTGGTGCCGCTCGCGGCGATGCTGCGCGAACGCGGCAGCGAGGTCGAGGTGATCGTCGGGGCCTCGAGCGCGCCGAAACTGTTCGGCGAACTGGCCGTCAAACGCGTCGTCGGGGCGGTCACCGTCACCACCGACGACGGCAGCGCCGGCGAACGGGGTCGCGTCACCGACGTCCTGCCCGAGGCCATCGCGCGGATCGGCGCCCAGGTCGTGTACGCCTGCGGCCCGATGCCGATGTTGAAGGCCGTCGGCGCGGTCGCGGCGCAGCACGCGATCACCGCCCAGGTCGCGGTCGAGGAGGCCATGGCCTGCGGCATCGGGGTCTGCATGACCTGCGTGCTCCCCGTCCGCGGCGACGACGGTGGGTCCCGCTTCGTGCGCGCCTGCACCGACGGCCCGGTGTTCGACGCCGCGCGGGTGCGGTTCGACGACGTCGGCACCCTTCCCCCCGATCTGGTCGGTGCGGACGCGATGGTCAGGAGGCCCCGAGCGTGAGCGTGGACATGACGGCGCGGCTGGCGAGCGTCACGCTGCCCAACCCGGTGCTGACGGCGAGCGGCTGCGCCGCCGCCGGCCGCGAACTGGACGCGTTCTGCGACGTCACCGAACTCGGGGCCGTCGTCACCAAGTCGGTGATGCCGTACGCCCGCTCCGGCCGCGCCACCCCGCGCATGGCCGAGACACCGAGCGGGATGCTCAACTCCGTGGGTCTGCAGGGCCCTGGCATCGCGTCGTTCATCGAGCACGACCTCGCCTGGCTCGCCGAGCGCGGCGCGCGGGTCGTGGTGTCGATCGCGGGGGGCTCCACCGACGAGTTCGTCGCGTGCGCCCGGGCGCTGCACGGCCACCCCGCGGTCTCGATGATCGAGGCCAACATCTCCTGCCCGAACGTCGAGAGCCGGGGCGAGGTGTTCGCCTGTGACCCGACCGCGAGTTCGCGGGTCATCGCCGCAGTGCGGCGCGCGGCCGACCCGGACCAGCCGGTGTTCGCGAAGCTCACGCCCGACGTCACCGACATCGCCACCATCGCCCGGGCCTGCTCCGACGCCGGCGCCGACGGCCTGTCGCTGATCAACACGACACTCGGCATGGTCATCGACACCGACCGGATGGCGCCGGCGCTGGCCGGGATCACCGGTGGGTTGTCGGGCCCCGCGATCCGCCCGATCGCGGTGCGCTGCGTCTGGCAGGTCCACCAGGCCGTCCCGTGGCTGCCGATCCTCGGCATGGGCGGTATCCGCACCGGCCTGGACGCGTTGCAGTTCGTGCTGGCGGGGGCGTCCGCGGTGTCGATCGGCACGGCGGTGTTCGCCGACCCGACGACGCCGTTGCGCGTGCTCGCCGAGCTGGAGCAGGCCCTGTCCGAGCGGGGTTTCGCCTCGTTGGCCGACGCCGTCGGCTTCGCGCACCTCAGCCCCGAGCAGCGCCTGCAGCGCGTGCGGCTCGCCGACACGTTGGAATCCGCATGACCTTCGGCGCCCGGCTCGACGCCGCGATGGACGCGCACGGCCCGCTGTGCGTGGGCATCGACCCGCACCCGCCGCTGCTGGAGCGGTGGGGGCTCGGTGTCGACCTCGACGGCCTGGCCCGGTTCACCGATGCCTGCGTCGAGGCGTTCGCGGGCCAGGTGGCCGTCGTCAAACCGCAGTCGGCGTTCTTCGAGGCCTTCGGTGCGGCGGGATCGGCCGTCCTGGAACGGGCGGTGCAGGCCCTGCGGTCGGCCGGGACACTCGTCCTGCTCGACGTCAAGCGCGGCGACATCGGCTCCACCATGGCGGCGTACGCCGCCGCCTACCTCGACCCCGCCTCGCCCTTCGCAGCCGACGCCATGACCGTCAGCCCGTTCCTCGGCGTCGGGTCGCTGGAGCCGGCGTTCGACACCGCGGCGCGGCACGGCGCGGGGGTCTTCGTGCTGGCCCGCACGTCCAACCCCGAGGGGGCGTCCGTGCAGAACGCGGTGACGCCGTCGGGACCGACGGTCGCGGAATCGATCGTGGCCGACATCGCGGCCCGCAACGCCGGCGCCGAACCGTACGGCTCGTTCGGACTGGTGGTGGGTGCAACGATCACGGATCGGTTGCAGCTCGGTGAACTGCGGGGGCCGGTGCTCATGCCGGGGGTCGGCGCTCAGGGCGGGACAGCCGCGGACGTCGCCCGACTGGTCGGTGAGCACCGTCGAGGTGTCCTGCCCAGCGTCTCGCGCGAGGTACTCTCGCACGGCCCCGATCCCGCAGCGCTGCGGGCGGCGGCCGGTTCCCTCGCCGACCAGTTCCGGTTCCTCCGGTGAACGTCCAGTGACCAATCGCATCTCGCGCAGGTCGTCCTCGAACAGGTGGGTAGAGCAACTCTCGTGATCGTCGTGGCCGTTGTTGTCGGGATCGCCCTCGCGCTGTGCGTGGCGGGCTGGGTCCCGCTCGTCCGCGACGCCCTGCGCACCGACCACGTCCTGCCCGGCCCGGCCGTCCGCGAAGCCGTGGCCGCCGTCGTCGCGGCCCGTCCGGATCCCGAACCGCTGGGCGAGGCCGTGCCGGAGTCCGTCACCGTCTGAGCGTCCGACGACCGTCGACGCCGGGTGGGGTTCCGCGCCCGAGGTCGGGCGGCGCGATACTGCCCCGATGAGCACCCGCCGTCAGCGCGTCCTGGTCACCGGCGCGAGCTCGGGGCTCGGCGAGGCGATGGCCCACCGGTGGGCCGCCCGGGGTCACGACGTTGCGTTGCTGGCGCGCCGCGCCGACCTGCTCGAGACCATCGCGGCGTCGCTCACCGGCGACGGCCGGTACGTCGTCGAACCGCTCGACGTCACCGACCCCGAGGCCGTCCCCGCGGCGTTCGACCGGGTGTGCGACGAACTCGGCGGCCTGGACCGGGTGGTCGTCAACGCAGGCATCGGGCGGGGTGCGCCGGTGGGGTCGGGGCGCCCGGACGCCAACCGCGACACCCTGCTGGTCAACACGGTCGCGGCGTTCGACCAGGCCGACGCCGCGATGGCGGTCTTCCGCGAGCAGGGCCACGGCCACCTGGTGCTGGTCGGCTCGGTCGCGGGCGTGACCGGCCTGCCGGGAGCCACGGCCGCCTACTCGGCGTCGAAGGCCGCTGTCCGTTCGCTCGGGCGCAGCCTGCGGGCCGAACTCGCCGCCGCGGACTCGCCGATCCGGGTGACCACGGTGCTGCCCGGCTACATCCGCACCCCGATGAACGAGGGCCACGTGCGCCCCTTCTCGGTCTCGCTCGCGCGCGGCGTCGACCTGCTGGTCGCGGCGATCGAACGGGAACCGGCCGAGGCGTTCGTCCCGCGGATGCCGTGGGCCGTCGTCGGACGCCTCCTGCCGCTGCTCCCCGACAAGCTCCTCGGCCGCCGCGTCCGCGGCTGACCGCCCAGACCCGGGAGCCGGGACCCCAGACCCCCACCCCAGACCCGGGAGCCGGGACCCCAGACCCGGTGAGTGGTCACCTCACCCCGTGAGTGGTCGGAAATTGGTGACCACTCAGCGGAAGAGGTGACCACTCGCCGGAGCCGTCATCCCTGCGGAGCCGTCAGCCCTGCGGGGCGGCCTTGGTGGCGCCGTCGAGGGCGGCGAGGTCGTCGGCGGTCGGGTTCCAGGCGCCGGCGGCGACGTTGGCGCGGACCTGCTCCGGCGTGGTCGCGCCGGCGATGACGCTCGCGACCGTCGGCTGCGCGGCGAGGCCGCCGATGGCGACGTCGAGCAGGCCGATCCCCCGTTCCCCGGCGAACGCCTCGAGCTTCTCGACGGCGTCGAAGGTCGCGTCGGTGAGCCGGCTCGACATGCCCCACGCCTCGATCCGCGACCCGGCGGGCGCCGCCTCGCCGCGGCGGTACTTGCCGGTGAGCAGCCCGCTCGCGAGCGGGAAGTAGGGCAGCAGCCCGAGGCCGTACTGCTCCAGCGCCGGGACGAGGTCGGTCTCGACCTCGCGCTCGAGCAGGTTGTAGTTGTTCTGCGCGCTCACGAACGGGGTCAGGCCGGCCGTGCGGGCCGTCCAGTCGGCGTGGGCGGTCTGGAAGCCGCTGAAGTTCGAGTGGCCGACGTAGCGGACCTTGCCCTCGTGGACGAGGTCGTCGAGGACCGACAACGTCTCCTCGATCGGGGTGGCCGGGTCGGGCCGGTGCATCTGGTAGAGGTCGATCCAGTCGGTGCGCAGGGCCCGCAACGACGCCTCGACGGCCTTGCGCACGTAGCGCCGCGACCCGCGGGCGCCCCAGTCCTCGCCGACGAGGAACTCCGGCGACCGGTCACGGTTGCCGGTCGGGCTGCCGAACTTGGTGGCGAGGACGACGTCGTCACGCCGACCCTGCAGGAGCTCGCCGATCCGTTCCTCGGACCTGCCGTACGAGTCGGCGGTGTCGATGAGGGTGATGCCGGCGTCGAGCGCGGCGTCGAGGACGGCGCGGGACTGCTCGAGGTCGAGCTTCATCCCGAAGTTGTTGGTGCCGAGGCCCACGCTCGACACGACGAGCCCGGAGTCGCCCAGCCGGCGGTAGCTGATGTCAGAGGTCACGTCCGCTCACGGTAGGCCCGTCGATCTAGGGTCGGGACCGTGCCCACTCCGCCCGCCCTGACCGCGGAGCAACGCCGGGCGGCGGGGGCCGCCGCGGTGCAGGCCCGGGCCGTGCGCGCCGATTTGCGCCGTGAGCTGGCCGCCGGTCGGACGACCCTCGCGGCGGCGTTCGACCGGGCGGCCGCCGACGATCCGGGCGCGGGGGCCGTCGGGGCGATGCAGGTCCGGGTGCTGTTGGAGTCCCTGCCGGGCGTGGGTGACCGGATCGCCGACCACGTCATGACCGACCTCGCGATCCCGGTCGGACGTCGCGTGCGGGGCCTGGGCCCCGGCCAACGCGCCGCGCTCGTCGCCCGCTTCCCCTGACCGCCGCCGCGGACCCGCCCGGTAGGTTGCCGGGCGTGCGACCCGACAACTCCCCTCGGGCCCGACTCACGGTGCTCTCCGGCCCGAGCGGTGTGGGCAAGGGGACGGTCGTCCGCGAGGTGCGTGCGCTCGGCGCCGACATCTGGATCTCCGTGTCCTGCACCACCCGCCGTCCGCGGCCGGGGGAGCGTGAGGGCCGCGAGTACTTCTTCCGCTCCGAGGACGAGTTCCAGGCCATGGTCGAGTCCGGCGCGATGCTGGAGTGGGCCCGGTTCGCCGGCAACCTCTACGGCACCCCGCGCGAGCCGGTGGAGCAGCGGCTGGCCGCGGGGATCCCGGTGCTGCTGGAGATCGACCTGCAGGGCGCCCGTCAGGTCCGCGCCGCCATGCCCGGTTCCCGACTCGTGTTCCTGGCCCCGCCGGACGTCGCCGAACTGGACCGCCGGCTGACCGGACGGGGCACTGAGGACGAGCAGACGCTGGCCGCGCGCCGCGCGCTCGCCGAGGTCGAACTGGCGGCGGCGGAGGAGTTCGACACGGTCGTCGTCAACGACGACGTCCGGCGCGCCGCCGTCGAGTTGGTAGGCTTGGTCGATTCTGCTGTCTAGAAGAACGAGGGTCTGACTCGCGTGTCTGGAACCGTCGCCGCCCCTGAGGGCATCACCAACCCGCCGATCGACGAACTGCTCGAGCGCACCCAGAGCAAGTACGGCCTGGTGATCGTCGCGGCCAAGCGCGCCCGCCAGATCAACGCCTACTACAGCCAGCTCGGCGAGGGCCTGCTGGAGTACGTCGGCCCGCTGGTCGAGACCGCCCCGCAGGAGAAGCCGCTGTCGATCGCGCTGCGCGAGGTCAACACCGACCTCATCGAGTTCGGCCCCGCGGCCGAGCTGCCCGAGCAGGGCGAGGTCCAGGTCGACGAGTTCGGTGCCGTGCTCGGCGCGACCCCGACCGACGACCCCGCCTCCGCCTGAACCGCCTGATCTGAACCGACGGTGACCGCGCCGCACGTCGTTCTCGGCGTCGGCGGCGGCATCGCCGCCTACAAGAGCCTCGAGCTGCTCCGACGGCTCCGGGAGGCCCCGCCGCACGGCCTCGGTGCCGACGTCCACGTCGTGCCGACCGCTGCGGCCCTGGAGTTCGTCGGGGCGCCGACCTTCGCCGCCCTGGCGGGCCACCCGGTCGCGGCCGACGTCTGGACCGACGCCCACGAGGTCCCGCACGTGCGCATCGGTCGCTCCGCCGACCTGCTCGTCGTCGCCCCCGCCACGGCCGACCTGTTGGCCAGGTTCGCCCACGGCCTCGCCGACGACCTGCTCACCAACACCGCGCTCACGGTGCGGTGTCCGGTGCTCGTCGCCCCCGCGATGCACACCGAGATGTGGCAGCACCCCGCGGTCGTCGACAACGTCGCCACCCTGCGGCAGCGCGGTGTGGTCGTCGTCGAACCCGCGAGCGGCCGCCTCACCGGGGCCGACACCGGCCCCGGGCGTCTGCCGGAACCCGCGCAGTTGGCCCAACTCGCCGAGCTGCTGCTGCACCGCCCGGACGCCCTGCCCCACGACCTCGCCGGCCGGCACGTCGTGGTCAGCGCCGGCGGCACCCGCGAACCGCTCGACCCGGTGCGCTTCCTCGGCAACGCGTCGTCCGGCCGGCAGGGCCTCGCCCTCGCCGCCGTCGCGGCCGCCCGGGGCGCCCGGGTGACCCTGGTCGCGGCCAACCTCGAGGTGGTCGCACCCGGTGGGGTCACCGTCGTCCCGGTCGACACCGCCGTAGCCCTGGGTGAGGCCGTCAGCAAGGCCGCGCTCGACGCCGACGTGGTCGTGATGGCCGCCGCGGTCGCCGACTTCCGTCCGGCCGCCACCGCCGACCACAAGATCAAGAAGACCGCCGGAGTCCCCGCGCCCGTCGCGCTCGAGGCCAACCCCGACGTCCTCGCGGGCCTGGTGGCCGACCGCACCGCGCGCGGGACGCGTGAGCCGCTGCTGGTCGGGTTCGCGGCCGAGACCGGTGACGCCGACGCCGACGTCATCACCCACGGCCGCGCGAAGCTCGCCCGCAAGGGCGCCGACCTCATGGTCGTCAACGCCGTCGGCAAGGGGGTCGCGTTCGGCACCGCCGACAACGCCGCCACCCTGCTCGGCGCCGACGGCACGGAGACCGGCGTCCCGCTCGGACCCAAGGCCGTGCTGGCCGCGGCCGTGTTCGATGCGGTCTCGGCCCGCCTGGACCAGTAGACTGCGGCGCGGTTCCGGGGGCCCGACGCCTCCGCGCGCAGAAGTTCCGTCACCACGTCTCTCGAGGAGAAGCCCTTCCGTGTCCCGTCGCCTGTTCACCTCCGAGTCGGTCACCGAGGGCCACCCCGACAAGATCGCCGACCGCATCAGTGACTCGATCCTCGACGCCCTGCTCGCGCAGGACCCGCGCAGCCGCGTGGCGGTCGAGACCCTCATCACGACCGGCCAGGTCCACGTCGCCGGCGAGGTGACCACCGACGCCTACGTCGACATCCCGACCATCGTGCGCGAGCAGATCCTCGACATCGGTTACGACAGCTCGCGCAAGGGTTTCGACGGCACCTCGTGCGGTGTCAACGTCGCGATCGGCGCGCAGAGCCCCGACATCGCGCAGGGCGTCGACACCTCGTTCGAGTCGCGCACCGGGAGCGAGAGCGACGAGATCGCGTCGCAGGGCGCGGGCGACCAGGGCCTGATGTTCGGCTACGCCTGCGACGAGACCGACACCCTCATGCCGCTGCCGATCGCGCTGGCCCACCGCCTGGCCGAGCGTCTCACCGCGGTCCGCAAGTCCGGCACCGTCCCGTACCTGCGCCCGGACGGCAAGACCCAGGTCACCATCGAGTACGTCGACGGCAAGCCCGCGCGTCTGGACACCGTGGTCGTCTCCACCCAGCACGCCGACGACATCGACCTCGACACGCTGCTCGCACCGGACATCGAGGAGCACGTCGTGCGCCCCGAGCTGGCGAAGCTCGACATCGACACCGAGGGCTACCGGCTGCTGGTCAACCCGACCGGCAAGTTCGTCATCGGCGGCCCCATGGGCGACGCCGGCCTCACCGGCCGCAAGATCATCGTCGACACCTACGGCGGCATGTCGCGCCACGGTGGCGGCGCGTTCTCCGGCAAGGACCCGTCGAAGGTCGACCGCTCCGCGGCCTACGCGATGCGCTGGGTGGCGAAGAACGTGGTCGCCGCCGGTCTCGCCAAGCGCTGCGAGGTCCAGGTCGCCTACGCGATCGGCAAGGCCGAGCCCGTGGGTCTGTTCGTCGAGACCTTCGGCACCGAGAGCGTCGACGTCGAGAAGATCTCCGCCGCGATCACGTCGGTCTTCGACCTGCGCCCGGCCGCGATCATCCGCGACCTCGACCTCAAGCGCCCGATCTACACCCCGACCTCGGCGTACGGCCACTTCGGCCGCGAACTGCCGGAGTTCACGTGGGAGAAGACCGACCGCGCCGACGCCCTCAAGGCCGCCGCGACCAGCTGAGGCACCGCACGGCAGACCCCGCACGACGACGGAGGGCCGCACCCGCTCGGGTGCGGCCCTCCCTCGCGTCCGCGGGCGCCCGGCGGAACCGTCGGTGCCCCCTGCGAGACTCGCAGGCGTGGGTGACGGACGGCAGGGCGCGGTGGCCCGGCTCGCCGTCGACACCCCGCTGCCGCACCTCGACCGGCCCTTCGACTACGCCGTCCCGCCCGATCTCGACGACACCTTGCAGGTCGGCTCGCGGGTCCGGATCCGCTTCTCCGGGCGGCTCACCGACGGCTGGGTGCTGGAGCGCGCCGACGACACCACACACCAGGGCAAGCTGGCGCCGATCCTGCGGGTCGTCGGCGACGAACCCGTCCTGACCCCGCAGACCGGCGCGTTGTTCCGCGCCGTCGCCGACCGGTACGCGGGCACCTTCGCCGACGTCGTCCGCCTCGGGGTCCCGGCGCGTCACGCCCGGGCCGAGACCGCGGCGTCCGGTCCCGCGGACCTCGCCGCGCCGTCGCCCCGACCGTCCGCGTGGGCGCCCTACCGGGCGGCGGACGCCTTCCTCGCGGCGGTGCGTGAGGGCCGTCCGGCGCGTGCGGTGTGGCAGGCGCTGCCCGGACACGACCCGTTCGAACCGCTCGCGGAGGCGGTCGAGGCCACGGCGCGCGCCGGCCGTGGCGTCGTCGTGGTCGTCCCCGACGCCCGCGACCTGCGCCGCCTCGAGGCGGCCGTGGCCGCCCGGGTCGGCCCGGCCGCGGCCGTCACCCTCGCGGCCGAACACGGCCCCCAGCGCCGCTACCGCCGCTGGCTCGCGGTGCGCCGCGGCGACGTCCGGATCGTGCTCGGTTCCCGAGCGGCCGCCTACGCGCCGGTCGCCGATCTCGGCCTCGTGGTGGTCTGGGACGACGGCGACGACCTTCACGCCGAACCCCGCGCGCCCTACCCGAACACCCGCGACGTCCTGGCCATCCGGTCGTCGTTGCAGGGTGCAGCGATGTTGGTCGGCGGCTTCGCCCGCACCGCCGAGACCCAGCAGTGGCTCGACGCCGGGTGGGCCCACGAGATCGTCGCCGACCGCGCGACGGTCCGCGCCGCCGCGCCGCGGGTGCTGACCGCCGGCGACGACGCCGAACTCGCCCGCGACGAAGCGGCCCGTTCGGCGCGGTTGCCGACCCTCGCCTGGCGGACCGCCCGCGACGCGATCGCGGGTGGGCGGCCGGTGCTGGTCCAGGTGCCGCGGCGCGGCTACGTGCCGGCGCTCGCGTGTCAGCGCGACCGCACGCCCGCCCGGTGCGTGCACTGCCACGGCCCGCTGCAGGTCGGACGCTCGGGCGGCACGCCGGTGTGCGGGTGGTGCGGACGCACCGCCACCACCTGGGCATGCCCGGTGTGCGGGGAGACGACGCTGCGGGCGGTGGTCATCGGTTCCAAGCGGACGGCCGAGGAGTTGGGCCGGGCCTTCCCCGGGGCGTCGGTGCGGACCTCCGGTGCGGGGGAGGTGCTCGACCGGGTCGGCAGCGGGCCGGCGTTGGTCATCTCCACGCCCGGTGCCGAACCGGTCGCGGAGGGCGGGTACGGAGCGGCCCTGCTGCTCGACGCCTGGGCGTTGCTCGGGCGGCCCGACCTCCGGGCGAGCGAGGAGACGCTGCGGCGGTGGTGCGCGGCCGCCTCCCTGGTCGCCTCCGACGGCACCGTGGTGGTCACGGCCGACCCGCAACTCGCGCCCGTGCAGGCCCTGGTCCGGTGGGACCCGGAGTGGCACGCCGCCCGCGAACTGGCCGACCGCGCCGAACTCGGGTTCCCCCCGGCGGTCCGCATGGCGTCGCTGCGGGGCACGGCCCCGGCGGTGGCGGACCTGCTCGCCGGGTCACCGCTGCCGGGCTCCGCCGAGGTCATCGGCCCGGTCGGGTCCGGCGACGACGAACGCCTGCTGGTCCGCGTTCCCCGCACCGAGGGCGCCGCGCTCGCGGCCGCGCTCAAGATCGGCGCCTCGGCCCGGTCGGCCCGCAAGGCCGATCCGGCGGTGCGGATCGATCTCGACCCGGCCGTCCTCGGCTGATCTCGCGCCATTCGGTTGCGCGCAACTAGACTGCGCACATGCCGTCCGCACCGGTGGTGACCCTCGACGACCTGCTGTGCTTCGACCTCTACGCGGCGTCGCGTGCCGTGACCGCGCGGTACCGGCCCCTGCTCGAACCGCTGGGGCTGACGTACCCGCAGTACCTCGTCATGGTCGTGCTGTGGGAGGGCCAGCCGGTCACCATGACCGAGCTCGGGGCGCGCCTGCACCTGGACTCCGGCACCCTGAGCCCGCTCGTCCGGCGGCTGCAGGACGACGGCCTGGTGGCGAAGCGGCGGCGGGCCGAGGACGAACGCAGCGTCGAGATCTCGGTGACGCCCGAGGGTCGCGCCCTCAAGCGTCGGGCGGCCAGGGTGCCGCAACAGATGGGGCGCGCGATGGGCCTCGACGACGAAGGCTTCGCCGCCCTGCGCACCGTCCTGCGGCAGCTCGAGGACAACCTCGCGGCGTCGTGAGCAGCCCCACTTGATTGTGCACAACTGAATTGGGTACGTTTCATGTCGTAGGGCGGCGCCAGTCCGCCCTCCCCGACGACGAGGAGATCCCATGCCCACGCGCACCGCTCGCACCGCCTGGAACGGCAGCCTGCAGGAGGGTTCCGGCCAGGTCGAGCTGTCCAGCTCGAAGGTCGGCACCTACGAGGTGTCGTTCCCCAAGCGCGCCGCTGACGACGCGGACGGCACCACCAGCCCCGAGGAGCTCATCGCCGCGGCCCACTCGGCCTGCTACGCGATGCAGTTCTCGGCCATGCTCGGCGAGGCCGGCGGCACCGTCGAGAGCCTCGACGTCAAGGCCGACGTCTCGCTCGGCCCGGACCCGGCGGGCGGCTTCAAGCTCACCGGCATCAAGCTGACCGTGGTCGGCGAGGTCCCCGGCGTCGACGCCGCGGCGTTCGAGCAGGCCGCTCAGGCCGCCAAGGCCGGCTGCCCGGTCAGCAAGGCCCTCACCGGCGTCGACATCACGCTCGACGCCCGCCTCGAGGCCTGAGCCGCCTCCGTACGATCGAACCCGTGAGTGTCGTCCCCATCCGGCTGTTCGGAGACCCCGTCCTGCGCACCGCCGCGGAACCCGTGACCGTCTTCGACAAGGAACTGCGCCGGCTGGTCGACGACCTCACGGCCACGATGCTCGACGCACCCGGCGTCGGTCTGGCTGCACCCCAGATCGGCGTCGGGTTGCGTGTCTTCACCTACCACCTCGACGAGGAACAGCAGGGCCACCTGATCAACCCGGTCCTGCACTTCCCGGGCGACGAGGAGCAGGACGGCCCCGAGGGCTGCCTGTCGATCCCCGGCCTCGCCTTCGACTGCGTCCGCAAGGAGCACGTCGTCGCCCACGGCCAGAACGTCCACGGCGACCCGATCACGATCGAGGGCACCGCCAAGCTCTCGCGCTGCATCCAGCACGAGACCGACCACCTCGACGGCGTGCTGTTCGTCGACCGCCTCGACACCGAGGCCCGCCGCGCCGCGATGAAGGCGATCCGCGAGGCCCAGGCCCCCGGGGGCGCGTGGTCGGGGGAGTCCGCGCCCGTCGTCAAGATCTCGCCGCACGACGGCCCGACCGTGAGCGCCTTCGGACCCGCCCGGTGAGGCTCGTCTTCGCGGGCACCCCCGCCGCAGCCCTGCCCAGCCTGCGCACGCTGCTCGAGGTCGACCGCCACGAGGTCGCGGCGGTCGTCACCCGCCCGGCCAAGCCGCAGGGTCGCGGCCGCGCCCTGACGCCGTCGCCCGTGGCCGAACTGGCCGCCGAGCACGGCGTGCCGGTCCTCACCCCGGCCAAGGCGGGCGACCCGGAGTTCCTCGACCAACTGCGCGACCTCGAGCCCGACTGCTGCCCCGTGGTGGCGTACGGCGCACTGTTGCCCTCTGCAACGCTCGAGATCCCCGTGCACGGCTGGGTCAACCTGCACTTCTCGATCCTGCCCGCCTGGCGGGGCGCCGCGCCGGTCCAGCACGCCGTCCTCCACGGCGACGACGTCACCGGCGCGTCGACGTTCCTCATCGAACGCGGCCTCGACACCGGGCCGGTGTTCGGCGTGCTCACCGAGACCGTCCGCCCCACCGACACCGCGGGCGACCTCCTGGACCGCCTGGCGACCGCCGGTGCCGGTCTGCTGCTGGCCACGCTCGACGGGATCGAGGGCGGCCAGCTCGAACCGGTGCCGCAGCCGGACGACGGCGTGTCGATCGCCGGCAAGATCACGGTCGACGACGCCCGGATCGTGTGGACCGATCCGGCCGTCGCCGTCGACCGCCGGGTCCGTGCCTGCACCCCCGAACCCGGGGCGTGGACGACCTTCCGCGACACCCGGCTGCGGCTCGGACCGGTCGGGCTGACCGGCGACCCGGAGAGCCTCACGCCGGGCGAGATCGCCGTCGTGGGCAAGGCCGTCCGCATCGGCACCGCCACGAGGGCCGTCGAACTGGGGTGGGTGCAGCCACCGGGCAAGAAGCCCATGCCCGCGGCCGACTGGGCCCGCGGCGCCCGCCCGACACCGGGGGAGCGGTGTGCCTGACCGCGCCCGCCGCGTGGCGCTCGACCTGCTCTGGGCCGTCCGCGCCGACGACGCCTACGCCAACCTGACCCTGCCGACCCTGCTGCGCGAGGCGAAGCTCGACACCCGCGACGCCGCGTTCGCCACCGAGCTCGGGTACGGCACCCTGCGCGCCGGGGGTGTGCTCGACGAGATCGTCGCCCGGTGCAGCAACCGGCCGCTCGACCGCCTCGACCCCGCGGTACTGGACCTGCTGCGCCTCGGCGCCTACCAGCTCCTGCGCACCCGGGTGCCCCCGCACGCAGCCGTCGCGAGCACCGTCGACCTGGCCCGCGCCGGCAAGTCCGCCCGGGCCTCGGGCTTCATCAACGCCGTGCTGCGTCAGGTCGGCACCAAGGACTGGGACGCCTGGACCGCGCAGTTGGCGAACGGGCGTGACCCGCTCGCCGCGCTCGCCGTGCGCGACGCCCACCCCGCCTGGATCGCCGAGGCGTTCGCCCGAGCGTTGCATGATGCAACACCGTTCGCGGAGACGGCCGCGGCGCTCACCGCCGACGACGTCCGGCCCGTCACCCACCTCGTCGCCCTGCCGGGCCTCGCCGACCGCGACGCCCTGGCCACCGCCGCCGGGGGCGAGGCCGCCCCGTGGTCGCCGTACGGCGTGCGCCTGGACCACGGCGGCGACCCGGGCGCGCTGCCCGACGTCCGCGCCGGCCGTGCGGCGGTCCAGGACGAGGGCAGCCAGCTGGTCGCCGTCGCGCTCACCCGCGCCCCGTTCGACGGTCCTGACCTGCGCTGGGCGGATCTCGCGGCCGGCCCCGGCGGCAAGACCGCGCTGCTGGGCGCGATCGCCCGCGAGCGTGGAGCGCACGTCGTCGCGACCGAACTGCACCCGCACCGCGCCGACCTCGTACGCCGCCGGGTCGCGGGCCTCGCCGACACCGTCACCGTCGAGGTCGGCGACGCGCGGCTGCTCGAGGACGGCGGGTTCGACCGCGTGCTGCTCGACGCCCCGTGCACCGGCCTCGGCGCCCTGCGCCGGCGGCCCGAGGCGCGGTGGCGCCGCACCCCGGCCGACGTCGCGCCGCTGGTGTCGCTGCAGGGTGAACTGCTCGACGCCGCCGTCCGGGTCACCCGGCCCGGCGGCGTGATCGCGTACGTCACCTGCTCGCCGCACCCCGACGAGACGACGGGTGTGGTCGGCAAGGCGCTCACCCGCCACCCCGGTCTGACCCAGCTCGACGCCCGCCCGGCCTTCCCCGGCGTCCCCGACCTCGGCGACGGTCCGCACGTGCAGCTGTGGCCCCACCGCCACGGCACCGACGCCATGTTCCTCGCCCTGCTCCGCGTCGCCGACTGACACCACCGCGCGCTACTTTCCCGTCGTGAGCGAGACGGTGGACCCGGCGGGGGCGGTCGAGCGACCGAGCAGTGTCCGGGCGTTCGGCATCGCCGCCGTCGTGCGGATCGTGGTCGTGGGCGTGGTCCAGGTCGCCTCGGTGATCGCCGCCCCCTCGATCGTGGACGGGTACCAGGACCGTCTCGACCAGCGCCTCGGCCTCGGCGGCGGCCGGGTCCAGACTGTCGATCCGGCGATCACCCGGTTCAGCGAGACGATCGGCGCCGTCGTCGGCGGGGTCTTCGCGCTCGGCTTCCTCGTCGGCTGGGCGTTGTTCGCGCGCTCGGCGTACCGCGGCACGCGGTGGGGTGTGGTCGGCACCGCGATCCTGTCCGGTCTGAACCTGCTGAGCGTCGTCACCCTCCCGCTGCTGCGGGTGCTGGGCCTGGACTACCCGGGGTGGTTGCTGGGGCTCGCTGCGCTGGCGGTCGCGGTCGACGCCGTGGTCGTCACGCTGCTCCTGCTCCCGGCGTCGCGCGCCTGGTACGCGGCCGTACGACCACCGCCGGCCACCCTGTCCCCGGCCCCGGGCCCGGGCGGACCGCCGCCGGACTGGACCCCGCAGCCGACCGGCTGGACCTCGCCGTCGCCCGTCGCGACCGCGGGCCCACCACCCCTCGACGCCGGCTTCCCGTCCCTGCCGCCTGCGCCGCACCTCGACCGACCGCCGCCCGGATGGTCGCCTCCGGACGACGGTCAGCCGGGGCGTCGGCACTGACCACGGACCCCGGTGTGGCCCCGCGGCCGCCGAAGCCCCCAGCGGTCCGTGCGCTGCTCCCGCTCGGGGTGGCCCGTGCCGTGCTGCTGGCGGTCGGGTCCACCGTCTCGATCGCGTCCGCGCCGCGCCTGGCTGACGAGGTGGCCCGGGTCGTGTCCGCCGTCGCCGGCGACGTCGCGGTCGACGGTGACGCCCTGGAGGCGGGCCTCGCCGTGGCACTCGGGGTCCTCGGGGTCGCGATGATCGCGGTGTACCTGGTGGTCGTGCGCGCGGCGCGTCGGGGTGGCCTCGCCGGGTCGGTACTGCTCGCGCTGGCCTCCGGATACTTCCTCGTCCCGATCCTGATCGGGCTGGCGCAGCGCGTCGTGGGGACCGTCGACAGGAACGTGCCCGTGCTGTTCGCCGTGCCGGACTGGCTGCGCTGGCTGTTCGCGGCCAGCGCGACCCTCGACGTCGCGGTGCTCGTCGTGCTCGTCGTGCCGACCACCCGGCGGTGGCGGGCCTCCGTGGCAGCTCACCGCCGGTGGCCGCCGCCGCCGACCTCACTAGGCTCGTGAACCGTGGCCGACACCTCGGGAACCCCGGAACCGATGATCGCGCCGAGCATCCTCGCGGCCGATTTCGCCGCCCTCGGCGCGGCGGCCGACGCCGTGGGCAACGCCGACTGGCTGCACGTGGACGTGATGGACAACCACTTCGTCCCGAACCTCACGCTCGGCCCGCCGGTGGTGAAGAGCCTGCGCGCCGCCACCGACCTCCCGCTCGACTGTCACCTCATGATCGACGACCCCGACCGGTGGGCCGTCGGCTACGCCGAACTCGGCGCCACCAACGTCACCTTCCACGCCGAGGCCGCGGCCGACCCGGCGGCGATCGCGCGTGACCTGCGGGCCGCGGGTTCGCTCGCCGGCCTCGCCATCGACGCCGACTCCGACATCGAGCCCTACCTCGACGTCCTCAAGCACTTCGACACCGCGCTGATCATGACGGTCAAGGCGGGCTTCGGCGGCCAGTCGTTCCGCGCCGACTGCCTGCGCAAGGTCACGGCCGTGCGCAAGGCGGTGAACGCCGGGCACCTGCGGCTGTTCCTCGAGGTCGACGGCGGCATCGACCCCGACACCATCGGCCGGGCCGCCGAGGCGGGCGCCGACGTCTTCGTCGCCGGGTCCGCCGTCTACAACGCGGACGACCCCGCGGCGGCGGTCGAGGCCCTGCGCGCCGTGGCCCGCCCGGCGATGGCCTCGGCGAGGAGCACCCGCTGACCACCGACCTCTCCACCGCGATGGCCCGCGCCCGCCTGCTGGGCGCGCGCGTGCAGGGCCGCACGAGTCCCAACCCGCCGGTCGGCGCCGTCGTGCTCGACGCCGCGGGCGACCCGGTCGGCGAGGGTGGCACCGCCCCGGCGGGAGGTCCGCACGCCGAGGTCACCGCGCTGGCCGCGGCCGGGGAGCGGGCCCGCGGCGGCACGCTCGTCGTCACCCTCGAACCGTGCGACCACACCGGCCGCACCGGCCCCTGCACCGCCGCGATCCTGCAGGCGGGAATCGCCACGGTCGTCGTCGCCACACCCGAACCCACCGACGAGGCGTCGGGCGGGGCGGACCACCTCGCGCGCGAGGGGGTCGAGGTCGTCACCGGGTTCGAGACGGCCGAGGCGGTCGCCGGCGCACTCGGTCCGTGGCTGCACGCCGTGCGCACCGGACGGCCGTTCGTCACCTGGAAGTTCGGCGCGACCCTCGACGGCCGGGTCGCCGCCGCCGACCGCACCTCACGCTGGATCACCGGCGAGGCCGCGCGCCGCGACGTCCACGCGTTGCGCGCGCGGGTCGACGCCATCGTGGTCGGCAGCGGCACCGTGCTGGTCGACGACCCGCAGCTGACCGTGCGCGACGCCGACGGCGAGAACGCCGAGCACCAGCCGCTGCGGGTCGTCCTGGACCGCCGGCACCGCGTGCCCGACACCGCCCGGGTCCTCGACGACGCCGCCGAGACCGTCCTGCTCGACACCGCCGTCCCGCGGTTCGCGTTGAAGGCGCTCTACGACCGCGGCGTGCGCCACGTCCTGGTCGAGGGCGGCCCGACGGTCGCGGGTGCGTTCCTCGAGGGCCGGCTCGTCGACGAGGTCGTGGGCTACCTCGCGCCGCTGTTGCTGGGGTCGGGTCCGTCACTGCTCGCCGACGCCGGTGTGGACACCCTCGCCGATGCCGTCACACTGAGTTTGGACAGCGTCGAGCGCGTGGGGGAGGACCTGCGGCTCGTCGCGCGCCCGCGGTACCCGGGGGACCGGGACCAGGACCGGAGTTGGGGAGACAGCTAGGTGTTCACGGGCATCGTCGAAGAGGTCGGTGAGGTCGTCCAGGTGACCCGCGAGGGCGACGGCGGGGTGTTGACGATCGCTGCGCGCACGGTCGCGGACGACATCACCCACGGGGCGTCCATCGCGGTCAACGGCGTCTGTCTCACGGTGACCGGCTGGTACGCCTACGGCGAGCAGCAGCAGATCTCCTTCGACGTCATGGGCGAGACGTTCGACCGCACCACCGTCGGCGGCCTCGCCGCGGGCGACCCGGTCGACCTCGAACGCGCCGTCCGCGCCGACGCCCGCCTCGGCGGCCACGTCGTGCAGGGCCACGTCGACGGCACCGGGCGGGTCGTGTCACGCACCCCCGGCGCCAACTGGGAGCTGGTCCGCTTCGCCCTGCCGGCCGACCTCGCCCGCTACGTCGCCGAGAAGGGGTCGGTCGCCGTCGAGGGCGTGTCGCTCACCGTCGCAGGCGTGGGCCGCGACGACGACGGCTCGGACTGGTTCGAGGTCGGCCTCATCCCCGAGACCCTGCGGGCGACGGTGCTGGGCGCGAAGCAGCCCGGCGACCCGGTCAACCTCGAGGTCGACGTGCTCGCCAAGTACACCGAACGGCTGTTGCAGGTCGTACGCCGGGAGGACGCATGACCAGCACCACGACCCGGCTCGACACCGTCGAGCGGGCGATCGCGGACATCGCCGCGGGCAAGGCCGTGGTCGTCGTCGACGACGAGGACCGCGAGAACGAGGGCGACCTGATCTTCGCGGCCGAACTGGCCACGCCCGAGCTCATCGCGTTCACCGTCCGCTACACCTCGGGCTACATCTGCGTGCCCCTGCCCGAGGCCGACGCCGACCGGCTCGACCTGCCGCCGATGTTCCGCACGAACCAGGACCGGCGCGGCACCGCGTACACCGTGACCGTCGACGCCCGCGACACCCGCAGCACCGGCATCTCGGCCACCGACCGCGCCCACACCATCCGCCTGCTGGCCGATCCCACCTCGACCGCCGCGGACTTCACCCGGCCGGGCCACGTCGTCCCGCTGCGGGCGAAGGAGGGCGGGGTGCTGCGCCGTCCGGGGCACACCGAGGCCGCGGTCGACCTCGCGACCCTCGCCGGGCTCAACCCCGTCGGGGTGCTGTGCGAGATCGTCAGCGAGAAGGACCCCTCCGGTATGGCCCATGCCGAGGAACTGCGGGTCTTCTGCGACGAGCACGACCTCGCGCTGATCTCCATCGCCGACCTCATCGCCCACCGCCGTCGTTCTGACCGGCTGATCGAACGGGCCGCCGAGGCGAACGTCCCGCTCGAGCAGGGCACGTTCCGGGCCATCGGCTACCGCAGCACCTACGACGCCCGCGAGCACATCGCCTTCGTCATGGGTGACATCGGCGAGGTCCCGGCGGGCGCCGACCACGCCCCCGACGCCGACGACGTCCTGGTCCGGGTCCACTCCGAGTGCCTCACCGGCGACGTCTTCGGGTCGCTGCGGTGCGACTGCGGGCCGCAGCTGCAGGCGGCGCTCGCGGCCGTCGCCGCCGAGGGCCGCGGGGTCGTGCTCTACATGCGCGGGCACGAGGGACGCGGGATCGGCCTGCTGCACAAACTGCAGGCCTACCAACTGCAGGACGAGGGCAGCGACACCGTCGACGCCAACCTCGAACTGGGCCTGCCGGCCGACGCCCGCGACTACGGCACCGGTGCCCAGATCCTCCGCGACCTCGGCGTCCGGACCATGCGGCTGCTGTCGAACAACCCCGCCAAGCGCGTCGGGCTCGAGGGGTACGGCCTGACCGTCCTCGGCAACGTCCGCCTGCCCGTGCAGGTCACCCCGCACAACCTGCGGTACCTCCAGACCAAGCGCGACCGGATGGGCCACGTCTTCGAGGTCGAAGCGATGCTCACCGGCGGCGACGACGGCGTGGTCCACGAGCCCGCCGACCCCCGCCTCGACCCCGGATCGGAGCTCTGAGCGTGGCCGGTCACGGCGCGCCGGCGGCCGAACCCGTCCGCGGCGCCGAGGGGTTGCGGGTCGCGGTCGTCGCCTCGCTCTGGCACACGGTGGTCATGGACGGCCTGCTCGAGGGCGCCCGGCGCGCTCTGGCCGAGTCCGGGGTGACCGAGGTGCTCGAGGTGCGCGTGCCCGGCAGCTTCGAGTTGCCGGTCGCCGCGTCCCGCCTGGCCGCGGGTCACGACGCCGTGGTCGCCCTCGGCGTGGTGATCCGGGGCGGGACGCCGCACTTCGACTACGTCTGTGCGGGGGCGACGAACGGACTGGTGGACGTCGCCGTGCGCACCGGCGTGCCGATCGGCTTCGGCCTGCTCACCTGTGACACCGAGGCCCAGGCCCTCGACCGCGCCGGACTGCCGGGGTCGGCCGAGGACAAGGGGTACGAGGCGGCGCAGGCCGCACTCGCCACGGCCGTCACGCTGCGCGAGGTCGCTCCGCGCTCGTGACATTCCGGGTCAAACCCGTGTGGGTGTTCTGTGGACCTCCTCAGTTCACAGTGGCTTCGCGTGGTACGACGGCCTGAGAACCCGTATCCTCGACAACGACTTCACAGTCGGATGTCTCAGGATCGGAGGCGAACATGGACACAGCTCACCAGCCCGTCGTGTCGGGCGGACGCGACCAGGCGTCCACGTCGGCCCCCGAGGACGACCGTCCGGCCGAGCCGTTCCGCCGGCCGCGGCGCCACTTCGCCCTCGACGCCGCGAGCGCCCCGTTGGTGACCACCGCGCTCGCCTGGAACGCCGCCGCCTCGCGCTGAGATCCGCGCGGGCGCGTCAGCCCCGTGCGTCGTCCGTCCGGGCCCGGTGGTCGTCGAGCAACAGCAACGCCGCCACGCTGTTGGAGTCGGCGAACCGGCCGTGGCGCACCATCCGCCGCACCTCGGCCTCGGGGAACCACCGGGTCACCATGTCCTGCTCCGACGCCTCCCGCCGGGTGGGGCCGAGCGTGAGGTCGGTCGCGAGGAACACGTCGAAGGACTGGTCGCTGTACCCGTAGGCCGCGAACAACCGGCCCAGGTGCTCCCACGTCGCCGCCCGCAGTCCGGTCTCCTCGGCCAGCTCGGCCCGCGCGAGGTCGGCCTGGGTGCCGGAGTGGCCCGCGGGCCAGCCGCCCTGGGGGAACTCCCACTGGCGGGAGCCGACCGGGTACCGGAACTGCTCGACCAGCCAGAAGCCGTCCCGCTCGGCCGCGACCACCGTGACGAAGTCGCGCTTGGCCACGACGCCGAACGTGCCGCGCGAGCCGTCCGGGAACTGCACCTCGTCCTCGCGGACGGTCATCCACGGCGTCGTGTGCACCGCGCGCTGCGCGACGGTCCGGATGACCCCACCGACCTCGCCGCCCGGCACCTCGCCACCCCCGACGACGACGTCGGCGCTCACCGGGTGCGCCGCGAACCAGGCGTCCTCGCGGTCGAGCCACCGCCGCCACTCCGGCAGCAGGTGGTCCTCGCGGTCACGCGCGAGCCACCGCCGTTCGCGCTCCGGCCGGTCGAGGTCGACCCACACCGTGAGCGCCGCGGCGTCACCGCACGCCGCCACAGCACTCACGCCCTCGACCACGACGACGTCCGCGACCCGCACCTCGGTCTCGCCGTCGAAGCGGCCCGCGTGCCAGTCGTAGCGGGCGACCCGTCCCGGCCGGCCGGCCGCGAGGGGAGCGAGCACGTCGTCGCGGAGCCGGTCGTGGAACGTGAACTGGCCGTCCCAACCCTCCAGCAGGAAGTCGGTCTGCAGCACCTCGGCCGTGTGCCCGCGGTCGCGCACCGCCGCGGCGAGCGCCCGGGCGAGCGTGGACTTCCCCGCCGCCGCCCCGCCGTCGACCGCGACCACCCGCACGGTGCCGAGGCGGGGCGGTGCGGCGAGGACCCGGTCGGCCAGGTCGCCGGGGGTGGGGGCGCGGGGGATCTGCGTGACGACGTCCACGCGGCGAATCTAGAGAGGGGGGCGGTCGATACCCTCGGAGGTGCCATGACGAGCTTCGACGCGCTGTTCGACCAGCTGACCGACCGGGCGCGTGAACGCCCGACCGGATCGGGCACCGTGGCGGCCCTCGACGCCGGCGTCCACACCATCGGCAAGAAGTTGGTCGAGGAGGCCGCCGAGACCTGGATGGCCGCCGAGCACGAGGACGCCGACCGCACCGCGGAGGAGCTCTCACAGCTGCTCTACTGGGCCCAGGTCCTGATGCTCGCCAAGGGCCTCTCCCTCGAGGACGTGTACCGACACCTGTGAACGCCGCCGACCCCATCCGGATCGCGGTGCCCAACAAGGGCACCCTCGCCGATCCCGCGTCGCAGATGCTCGCCGAGGCGGGCTACCGGCAGCGCCGTGACAGCAAGGAACTGGTGCTCGTCGACGACGACAACCACGCCGAGCTGTTCTTCCTGCGCCCCCGCGACATCGCCGTCTACGTCGGCTCCGGCCGTCTCGACGTCGGCATCACCGGCCTCGACCTGCTGCTCGACGCCGGCGCCGACGCCGCCCCCCTGCTCGAGCTCGGGTTCGGCCGCTCGACCTTCCGCTTCGCCGGGCCCACCGGGCGCTTCGCCGGGGTCGGCGACCTCGAGGGCGCCCGTATCGCGACCGCCTACCCGGGCGTGCTCGAGCGGTACCTCGGCGAGCACGGTCTGACGGCCGAGGTCATCCGCCTCGACGGTGCGGTGGAGACGGCCGTGCGCCTCGGCGTCGCCGACGCCATCGCCGACGTCGTCGAGACCGGCACCACGCTGCGCAACAACGGCCTGGAGGTGTTCGGCGAACCGTTGCTCACCAGTCAGGCGGTGCTGATCGGCCGGGCCGGGGAGCCGCGCATCGAGCAACTGCTGCGCCGGCTGCAGGGCGTCATCATCGCCCGGCAGTGGGTGCTCATGGACTACGACATCCCCACCGAGCTGCTGGAGCAGGCCGTGGCCATCACGCCCGGGTTCGAGTCACCGACCGTCTCCCAGTTGCACGACCCGGCGTGGTCGGCGGTGCGGGCGATGGTCCGCCGCCCCGACACCAACCGGGTGATGGACGATCTCTGGGACGTCGGGGCGCGCGCCATCTTCGTGACGCGGATCGACGCGTGCCGGCTGTGACCCGCGACTTCGGCACCGGGGCGCCGCCTGTCGACGAGGCGACGGCCGTGCGGGCGCATCCGGTCGTGGTCGCCCGGTGGGCCGTCGTCGGCGCCGTGGCGGTCCTCATCCTGTTCGTGGCCATCGCGCTGGTCATGCGGGGGTCGGAGAGCGCCGGCGCCCCGTTCACCTCCGCCGACCAGGTCGCCACCGGCGTCATCGGCCTGTTCGCCGCCGCCGGTGTCCTCCTGCTGACCCGGCCACGGCTGGTCGCCGACCGGCACGGCTTCCGCACCAAGGCCTGGGCCGGCCGGTACCGGTACGTCCCGTGGGACGTCGTCGTCGACATCCGCTTCCCGGCCGGCGCCCGCTTCGCGCGTCTCGTGCTGCCGGGCGAGGAGTACCTCTCGCTGTATGCCGTCCACCGCTGGGACGGCGACCGCGCCGTGGCGACGATGACGCAGTTGCGCCAGCTGCAGGCGCAGGTGCGGTCCCCACGCGCCGCCGCCTGACCGGACCCCCTGACCGGACCCCCCTGACCGGACCCCCCTGACGGGACTTCTGCCGGACTCTCCGGCGGAACTCTCGGGCGGACGGCGCCTACCGCTCGCCCGGCCCCTGACCGGGGGCGTCGGGGTACGGGGACGCCTCCCGGAAGGCCGCCTGCAACGAGCGCACCCCGTCGCGCAGCGGCTGCCGGTGCATCCCGAGGTTCGGCTCGGCCGCCTTGACCAACCCGGCGAGCGCCTCGATGAGCCGGCGGGCCTCGTCGAGGTCGAGCCGGGCCGCGGCCCGGTCGTCGGCGCCCAGGCCGAGCTTGTCGGCGGCGCCGCTCATGAGCATGACCGCCGCCCGGGTGATGATCTCGACGGCGGGGATGTCCCCGAGCTCGCGGGCGGGCTCGTGGGGGTGGTCGTGGTCGGCGTTGGCCGGGGGTTCGCTCACGCTGCTACCCTGGCACTCGACCAGGCCACCGGTCCGCGCGGGATCCCCGCACGCGATCGGTGGCCGGCAAGCGGAGACCGTCGAGGTCACCCACCCGTCCGTCAGGTACGAAGGCGTCCGGGTCCGGTCGAGCGGCGCACCGCGCCGTGCCCGTGGAACGCGGCCCCGCCGTGTCCGACGGGCACGCGAGCCGTGCACCGCTCTCCTCCTCGGCCCCGTCTGCCACGTCGCAGCGGGGCCGTCGTCGTGCCGGGCGCCTCGCGATCCCAGAACCGCATCGACCCCAGAACCACATCGAACCCAGAACCACATCGAACACAGGAGGCCCCATCAGCTCCGAACCGAGGATCAACGACCGCATCCGGGTCCCGGAGGTCCGACTCGTCGGACCCGAGGGCGAGCAGGTCGGCATCGTGCCGATCGGCAAGGCTCTCGAGCTCGCCGCCGAGAGCGACCTGGACCTGGTCGAGGTCGCCCCCATGGCCCGGCCGCCCGTCTGCAAGCTCATGGACTACGGCAAGTACAAGTACGAAGCCGCCCAGAAGGCTCGCGAGGCGCGTCGCAACCAGGCCCTGACCGTCGTCAAGGAGATGAAGCTCCGGCCGAAGATCGACCCGCACGACTACGAGACCAAGAAGGGTCACGTCGAGCGGTTCCTCAAGGCCGGCGACAAGGTCAAGATCACCATCATGTTCCGCGGACGCGAGCAGTCCCGCCCCGAGCTGGGGTACCGGCTGCTGCAGCGGCTCGCGCAGGACATCGGTGAGCTGGGCTTCGTCGAGGCTTCGCCCAAGCAGGACGGCCGGAACATGACCATGGTCGTGGCCCCGCACCGCGCGGGTCAGCCCAGCCGTACCAAGCCCGAGTCCGCCACCGCCTGAGCGCGTACCGGATCCGGACCGCCCGCGCCGCACCCGGACGTCGCACCCGACGTCCGGGGCGGCACGAACCAGAGAGTCGAGTCACCGAAGCCATGCCCAAGAACAAGACGCACTCCGGCGCGAAGAAGCGCTTCAAGACCACCGGCAGCGGCAAGCTCATGTTCGAGCGCGCCGGCAAGCGCCACCTGCTGGAGCGCAAGTCCTCGCGTCAGAAGCGCCGCATGACCGGCGAGCAGCAGCTCGCGCCGGCCGATGTCGGCCGCGTCGAGCGCCTGCTCGGCCGCTGAGGCCGCCCGCTCACGACCACCCCGACCGGACGACCTCGAACGTCGCCGGTCCCGACGCAAGGAACTGATCACACGTGGCACGCGTGAAGCGGGCAGTCAACGCCCAGAAGAAGCGCCGTTCGACCCTCGAGGCCGCCTCGGGGTACCGGGGCCAGCGGTCCCGGCTCTACCGCAAGGCCAAGGAGCAGCTGCTCCACTCCAGCACCTACGCCTACCGCGACCGCAAGGCGCGCAAGGGTGACTTCCGGCAGCTGTGGATCACCCGCATCAACGCGGCGGCCCGCCTCAACGGCATGACCTACAACCGGTTCATGCAGGGGCTCAAGCTCGCGGGCATCACGGCCGACCGCAAGGTTCTCGCCGAGATGGCCGTCCACGACGAGACGGCCTTCGCCGCGCTCGTCGAGGTCGCCCGGGCGGCCGTGGCCGCCGAAGGTACGGGCGGCGCGGCCGCGCAGTCCGCTGCCTGACCTGCTCAGCACCGCCAACGCCCGGCTCGCCGCGGCCCGACGCCTCACCCGGCGCCGGGCCCGTGGCGAGGCCGGGCGTTTCCTCGCCGAGGGGGCGCAGGCCGTCCGGGAGGCGCTGGCCGCGGACGCCGTCGTCGAGCTCTTCGCGACGCCGGACGCCGCGGCCCGCCACCCCGACCTCGCCGCCGGCGCCTCGCTGGTGTCCGACCGCGACGCTGCCGCGCTCTCGGAGACCTCGACCCCGCAGGGCCTGGTCGCGGTCTGCAGCCTGACCCAGCCGAGCCTCGCGGACGTCCTCGCGGCGTCGCCGCGGCTGCTGGTCGCCCTCGTCGAACCCAACGAACCCGGCAACCTCGGCGCGATCATCCGAACCGCCGACGCCGCGGGCGCGGACGCCGTGGTCGTCGACGGCGGCGCCGACCCGTACGGCGGCAAGGCCGTGCGGGCGTCGGCCGGCAGCCTGTTCCACCTCCCGGTCGTCCCGGCACCGGCCCCGGATCTGCAGGGAGTCGGGCTGCTGACGCTCGCGACCTCCGGCTACGGCGACGCCGACCTGTTCGCCCTCGAAGCGGACGAGACGTTGCGACGGCCGACGGTCTGGCTGTTCGGGTCCGAGGCGCACGGGCTGCCCGACCCCGTGCTCGCGGCGGTCGACCACCGGGTGCGGATCCCGGTCCTCGGCCGCGCCGAGAGCCTCAACCTCGCCGCGGCGGCCGCCGTCTGCCTCTACGCGTCGGCCCGCGCGCAGCACCCGACCGACACCCGCCCCGGAACCCGCCCCGAAACCCGCCCGGAAACAGCGCGGACCCGACCCGGAGAATGAGAGCCATGCCGTCCACCAGCGCGAACTACGACCCGGTCGAGGTGAGCACGCTGTCTCCCGAGAACATCGAGGCGGCGGTGGAGGCCGCCCGGGCCGCGTTCGCCGCGGCGCCGGACCTCGACGCGCTGCACACGGCCGAACTGGCGCACGCGGGCGACCGCTCGCCCCTCGCCCTGGCCAACCGCGAGATCGGCGCGCTGCCGCCCGCCGCCCGGGCCGACGCGGGCAAGCGCATCGGGCCGGCCCGCGGCCAGGTCAAGCAGGCGCTCGCCGCCCGCCGCGCGGAACTCGAGCGCGCGCGCGACGAGCGGGTGCTCGTCGAGGAGCGCGTCGACGTCACGCTGCCCTCGGACCGTCGCCCGACCGGTGCGCGGCACCCGATCACCACGTTGTCCGAGCGCATCGGGGACGTCTTCGTCGCCATGGGCTACGAGATCGCGGAGGGTCCGGAGCTCGAGGCGTCCTGGTACAACTTCGACGCCCTCAACATGGGGCCGGACCACCCGGCGCGCTCGATGATGGACACCTTCTTCACGAAGGGCGGGTCGCCGGACGCCGCCGCCGACCCGGCGTCGCTGGTCCTGCGCACCCACACCTCGCCGGTCCAGATCCGCACCATGCTGACCCGCACCCCGCCGATCTACGTCGTGTGCCCGGGCACGGTGTTCCGCACCGACGAACTCGACGCCACGCACTCGCCCGTGTTCCACCAGGTCGAGGGCCTCGCGATCGACAAGGGACTGTCGATGGCCGACCTCAAGGGCACCCTCGACCACTTCGCGGAATCCATGTTCGGTCCCGGCATCATCACGCGCCTGCGGCCGTCGTTCTTCCCGTTCACCGAACCCTCGGCCGAGCCGGACCTGCTGTGCTTCGTGTGTCGCGGCGACTCGGTCGGCAACCCCGACCGGCCGTGCCGGACCTGTGGGTCCAGCGGCTGGATCGAGTGGGGCGGTTGCGGCATGGTCAGCCCGCACGTCCTGCGCACCTGCGGCATCGACCCCGAGGTCTACAGCGGCTTCGCCTTCGGGATGGGGATCGACCGCACCTTGATGTTCCGCGACAACGTGGCCGACCTGCGCGACGTGTTCGAGGGCGACGCCCGCTTCACGGCGGCCTTCGGGATGGAGGCCTGATGCCCGGCGGTGGAGTGGTCAAGGTCCCGCGCAGCTGGCTCGGGGAGCACGTCGACGTCCCGGCGGGTCTGTCGACCACCGGACTCGGCGACGCGCTGGTGCGTGTCGGCTTCGAGGTCGAGGAGGTCGAACTCGCCGCCGATCGGATCACCGGTCCGGTCGTGCTCGGGCGCGTGCTCGAGATCGAGGAGCTCACCCAGTTCAAGAAGCCGATCCGGTACTGCCAGGTCGATGTCGGCAACGCCGAGCCGAGGGGCATCGTCTGCGGCGCGCGCAACTTCGCCGTCGGCGACCTCGTGGTCGTCTCGCTGCCCGGCGCCGTGCTGCCCGGCGGGTTCGCGATCGCCGCGCGGAAGACGTACGACCACGTGTCCGACGGCATGATCTGCTCCGCGCGCGAACTCGGCCTCGGCGACGACCACGACGGCATCATGGTGCTGCCGGCCGAGACCGGTGCACCGGGCGACGACGCGCTGCCGATGCTCGGCCTCGACGACGACGTGCTGCACCTCGCCGTCACCCCCGACCGCGGGTACGCCCTGTCGATCCGCGGCCTGGCCCGCGAGACGTCCACCGCGCTCGACGTCGCGTTCCGCGACCCGGCCGAGGTCGACGTACCGCCGGTCGGCGACGGGTTCCCGGTGACGGTCGACGCCGTCGACGGCTGCGACCGGTTCAGCGCGCTCGAGGTCACCGGCCTCGACCCCGCGGCCGCGAGCCCCACGTGGATGACCCGCCGCCTGCGCCAGGCCGGCATGCGGCCGATCTCCCTGGCCGTCGACGTCACCAACTACGTCATGCTCGAACTCGGCCAGCCCCTGCACGCCTTCGACCGCGCCACGGTGAAGGGCGGTCTCGGCGTCCGCCGGGCGACGGCGGGCGAGACGCTGCGCACCCTGGACGGCGCGGACCGCACCCTGGCCGCCTCCGACCTCGTCGTCACCGACGACGACGGCCCGGTCGCCCTCGCCGGCGTCATGGGCGGGGAACGGACCGAGATCTCCGCCTCGACCACCGACATCGTGCTCGAGGCCGCGCACTGGACCCCGGCCGACATCGCCCGCACCGTCCGGCGGCACCGACTGCCGAGCGAGGCCGCCAAGCGCTTCGAGCGCGGCGTCGACCCGGAGGTCGCCGGCCCCGCCCTGGCCCGGGCCGCCTCGCTGCTGGCCGAGTTCGGTGGGGCGACGGTCGCAGGTGTCCTCACCGTCGTAGGGGAGCCCACGTTGCCCGCGGCGGTCACCGCCCGACCCGGGCGCCTCGCGGCGCTCGCCGGTGTCGAGTGGTCGGCCGCGACCATCACCCGGCGCCTCGAGCAGGTGGGGGCAACCGTTGCTGACAGCAACGGTGAGCTCACCGTGACCCCGCCGTCCTGGCGCCCCGACCTGCGCGACGAAGCCGATCTGACCGAGGAGGTCGCGCGGCTCGAGGGTTACGACTCCATCCCGTCGCGACTCCCCACCCCGCCCGCGGGAGTCGGTCTGACCGCGAGCCAGCGGCTGCGGCGCGACGTCACGCGCGCCGTCGCCGCCTCGGGCTACCTCGAGGTCGTCGCGTCGCCGTTCATGTCGGCCGCCTCGCTCGACGCCTTCGACCTCGCCGCGGCCGATCCGCGCCGTCGCACCGTCGAACTCGCCAACCCCCTCGCCGACACCGACCCGCTCATGCGCACCACGTTGCTGCCGGGTCTGCTCGCGGCGCTGGTCCGCAACGTCGGACGAGGTCAGCGTGACGTCGCGCTGTTCGCGACCGGCCTGGTGTTCCTGGCCCGCCCCGACGCCGTCCCGGGTCCGCGCCTCGCGACCGGGTCCCGTCCCTCGGACGCGGACCTCGCGGCACTCGACGCCTCCCTGCCCGAGCAACCCCGCCACCTCGCGGCCGTGCTCACGGGTGAACGTGACCCGCGTGGCTGGTGGGGTCCCGGCCGCCCGGCCGACTGGGCCGACGCCGTCGAGGTCGCCCGCACCGTCGCGGCCGCCGCCCGCGCCGACCTGACCGTGGCCGCGGGGCACGTGGCGCCCTGGCATCCCGGCCGGTGCGCCGAACTGCGGGTGGCGGTGGACGGCGTGGGTGAGCGCGTCGTCGGCCATGCGGGAGAGCTGCACCCCCGGGTCGTCGCCGCCCTGGGCCTGCCCGCGCGGACCTGCGCGGTCGAACTGGACCTCGACGCCTTCGCCCCGCCCGCGCCGGTGCAGGCGCCGGTGGTGGCGCCGTACCCGCCGGCCCTCGCCGACATCGCCCTCGTCGTCGCCGACCGGGTGGCCGAGGCCGACGTCGCCGCGGCTGTCCGGGCCGGAGCCGGTGACCTGCTGGAGTCGGTGCGGCTGTTCGACGTCTACACCGGTGCCAACCTGGGCGAGGGTCGCAAGTCGCTGGCCTACGCCCTGCGCTGGCGGGCGCCCGACCGCACCCTGACCTCCGACGAGGTCTCGGCGTTCCGGCAGGCCGCGGTCGACCGCGCGCAGGCCGACGTCGGCGCAGTCCTGCGTACCTGACCGGGCGCCCGCCCGGGATCAGCCGGGTGGTCGGGCCCAGCCGCGGGAGCAGATCCAGGCGCCCGCCGCCGTCACCGCGAGCGGGACCAGGAACCACACCGGGACACCGGTGACCTCCCAGGCGAAGGCGAGGGCGGTGAACGGCGCCCGCATCGTCACGACCAGGACCCCGGCCGCGACCAGGACGGAGTAGGCCGCGGTGTCGGAGGTGCCGACCAGGTCGGTCCACCCGGCGCCGAGACCCGCGCCGAGCAGGGCGCCGGTGGCGAGCGCCGGTGTCACGAGCCCGCCGCTGACCCCGGTGCCGAGGCAGGCGGCCGTCACCAGCGGCTTGGCCACCGCGAGCACCAGCAGCAACCAGACCGCGTGGTCGGACACGTCGAAGGCGAGGGTCGCGGGCCCGCGGCCGTTGCCCAGCAGTTCGGGCGCGGCGATCCCCACCACGCCCAGCAGGGTGAAGACCGGCACCGCCGTGACCGGGATCCGCCACCCGCGGGCGCGGTGCGCGCCCGCGAAGGTCGTGACCCGCTCGAACCCCAGCCCCGCGGCCGCAGCCACCGGCCCGGCGAGCAGGGCGCCGAGCAGCAGCCACCCGGACGCGCCCCGCACGCTCACCGCGTAGAACGGCTCCCACGGCACGGAGATCCACGCGACCGCCGTGGCCACGACACAGACGAGCGCGGCGGTCAGCACGGTCGCGGCCCGCCGCGTGCGCAGCAGGATCTCGGCGACGAACAGGGTGCCGGCGAGCGGGACGTTGTACACGGCGCCGAAGCCCGCGCCCGCGGCGCACGCGATGACGACCCGGGTCTGGTCGCGGTCGAGGTGCACACCGTCGGCGAGCCACTGGGCCAGGGCGCCGCTCATCCGCCGTGGGGCGCTCTCGCGTCCGAGCGAGGCCCCGAGCCCGACCGTGACGATCTGCAGCAGGCTCTCGACGATCGTCGACTCCGGCCGCATCCGGATCCGGTCACGCACCGCGACCCGTACCCGGACCGGGTCCGGGAGGTGCCGGCGCAGCAGGTACCAGCCGACGCCCGCGACCACGCCGCACGACCCGAGCGCCGCGACCCGCCGCCACCCGGGGGCCCGTTGCACACCCACGGCGAACGGACCGCTGTCGTACCCGAAGGCGAGGTGCTGGACGGCGTGCAGCAATTCGGTGAGCCCCGCGGCGACCAGGCCCGCGAGCACGCCCGCCACCAGCAGCGACGCTCCGAACCTCCACGACGGCGTCGGCACGGGCTGATCGTGCCCGGTCGAGGTGTTCGCCCGGTGAACCCGACCCGGGTCGCGTATGAAGTTGCAGCATCGTGCATGATGTTGCACATGGGGACGACGACGGCCATCGCAGGTGCGAGCGGCTACGCAGGCGGTGAGCTGCTGCGGCTGGTGGCAGCCCACCCCGATCTCGACCTGGTGGCGGCCGCGGCCGGGTCGTCGGCGGGTCAGCCGGTGGGCGCACTGCACCCCCAGCTGGTGAGTCTCGGGGACCGCGTCCTCGAGCCCACCACCCCGGAGGTGCTCGGTCGCGCCGAACTGGTGTTCCTCGCCCTGCCACACGGCGCGTCCGCCGCGATCGCGGCGCAGTTGCCGCCCTCGACCCGGGTCGTCGACCTGGGCGCCGACTTCCGGCTGCGCGACCCCGCCGCCTGGGAGCGGTACTACGGCGGTCCGCACGCCGGCACCTGGACCTACGGCCTGCCGGAACTCCCGGGCGCCCGCGCCGCGATCGCCGCCTCCGAGCGCGTCGCCAACACCGGCTGCTACGCGGTCGCGATCACCACCGCCCTCGCGCCGCTGGTCGCCGCGGGGATCGTCGAGGCCGACGACGTCGTCGTCGTGGCGGCCTCCGGCACCTCGGGGGCCGGCCGGGCCGCCAAGGCCAACCTGCTGGGCAGCGAGGTCATGGGCGACCTGTCGCCGTACAAGGTCGGCGCGCACCAGCACGTCGCGGAGATCCTGCAGGCCACCGGCGCCCGCACCTTGTCCTTCACCCCGGTCCTCGCCCCGATGCCGCGGGGCATCCTCGCGAGCGTCACCGCCCGCCCGGTGGGGAGCGTGTCGACCGACGACGTCCGCGACGTCCTGCTGGCGGCCTACGCCGACGAGCCCTTCGTGCACGTCCTGCCCGGCGGCCGCCAGCCGCACACGGCGTCCGTTGCAGGCAGCAACAGTGTCCACCTCCAGGCCGCCGTCGACGTGTCGAGCGGCCGGGTGATCGTGACCAGCGCGATCGACAACCTCGGCAAGGGCGCGGCCGGCCAGGCCGTGCAGAACGCGAACATCATGCTGGGCCTGGCGGAGACCACCGGGCTCGCCGTCGACGGGATCGCGCCGTGAGTGAGCATCGCAGCGAGCGCCAGCGAGCGAGGAGCGGAGCGAACATGCCCGAGGAGCGCAGCGACGAGGGGTGGTGGCGTTGAGCGTCGTCGCTGCAGCGGGGTTCCGGGCTGCCGGCGTCACCGCCGGGATCAAGGCCAGTGGCGGGCGGGACGTCGCGCTCGTCGTGAACGACGGCCCGTCCGACGTCGCCGCCGCCGTGTTCACCCGCAACCGGGTCAAGGCGGCGCCGGTGCTGTGGTCGCAGCAGGCGGTGGCCGACGGACGCGTGAAGGCGGTCGTGCTGAACTCCGGCGGGGCCAACGCCTGCACCGGGCCGGACGGCTTCGCCGACACCCACCGGACCGCCGAACACGTCGCCGCCGTGCTCGGCTGCGGCGCCGGTGACGTGCTGGTCTGCTCCACCGGCCTCATCGGTGAGCGGCTCCCGCTGCAGAAGGTGCTCGCCGGGGCGGCGCAGGCCGCGGCCGGACTGCGCCCCGACGCCGACGCCGGTGCCGAAGCCGCCGACGCCATCCGCACCACCGACAGCGTGTCGAAGCAGGCGGCGGTGACCCACGACGACGGCTGGACCGTCGGCGGCATGGCCAAGGGTGCCGGGATGTTGGCGCCGTCGCTCGCGACCATGCTGTGTGTCATCACCACCGACGCCGTCCTCGACACCGCGACCGCCGACGCCGCCCTGCGCGAGGCGGTCGACGTCACGTTCGAGCGGGTCGACAGTGACGGCGCCACCTCCACCAACGACACCGTCGTGCTGCTGGCGAGCGGCGCGTCCGGGGTGACGCCCGACCCGCAGGTGTTCACCGCCCTGCTCACCGAGGTCGCCCAGGACCTCGCGTTGCAACTGGTCGCCGACGCCGAGGGCGCGACCAAGGAGGTCACCGTCGACGTCGTCTCGGCCGCGTCCGTGGCCGACGCCGTCGAGGTCGGCCGCGCCATCGCCCGCGACAACCTCGTCAAGACCGCGCTGTTCGGCTCCGACCCCAACTGGGGCCGGATCATCGCCGCCGTCGGCGTGACCTCGGCGGCGTTCGAACCCGACGAGATCGACGTGGCCGTGAACGGCGTGGTGGTCTGCCGCGGCGGAGCAGCGGGGGAGCCGCGCGACCTCGTCGACATGACGCCGCGAGCGATCGCCATCACCGTCGACCTCCACGCCGGTGTGCATACTGCAACGATCTGGACCAACGACCTGTCGCACGGGTACGTGCACGAGAACAGCGCCTACAGCTCATGACCGCAGGCCGTGTCATCTCCCAGGCGCAGGCCCTCGACAAGGCCGCGACGCTCATCGACGCCCTGCCGTGGCTGCAGCGTTTCCACGGCAAGGTCGTGGTGATCAAGTTCGGCGGCAACGCCATGACCTCACCGGAACTGTCGGCCGCGTTCGCCGAGGACATCGTGTTCCTGCGCTACGCCGGCATCCGGCCGGTGGTGGTGCACGGTGGCGGACCGCAGATCAGCGACCACCTCGACCGCCTGGGCATCGCGTCGGAGTTCCGGGCCGGCCTGCGCGTCACGACTCCCGAGGCCATGGCCGTCGTCCGGATGGTGCTGGTCGGTCAGGTCAACGGCGACGTCGTCAACCTCGTCAACGACCACGGCCCCTTCGCCGTCGGACTGTCGGGCGAGGACGCCCACCTGCTGCTCGCCGAGCGGCACACGCAGGTGGTCGACGGCGAGACCGTCGACTTCGGCCAGGTCGGCGACGTCGTCTCGGTCAACCCCGGCCCGGTGCTGGCCCTGCTCGACGAAGGCCGCGTGCCGGTCATCGCGACCGTCGCGCGGGGGCTGGACGGCAGCAGCTACAACGTCAACGCCGACACCGCCGCGGCGGCGATCGCCACGGCGCTGGGTGCCGAGAAGCTGGTGGTGCTCACCGACGTCGCGGGTCTCTACGCCGACTGGCCCGCCAGCGAACGCATCGTCAGCAGCATCCACGCGACGGAACTGGCCGCGATGTTGCCGTCACTGTCGTCCGGCATGGTGCCGAAGATGGCCGCCTGCCTCGACGCCGTCCGAGGCGGGGTGCCCGCAGCCACTGTCATCGACGGCCGGGTGCCGCACGGCCTGCTCGTCGAGGTCTTCACCACCGAGGGGACCGGCACGATGGTGCGGCCCGATCCTGTGACCACGGACGAAGGAGCGACGGCGTGAACGCCACGGAGGACTGGCAGGCGCGGTGGGACGCCGCGATGATGCCGAACTACGGCACGCCGTCGGTCGTGCTCGACCACGGTGCCGGCAGCACGGTCTGGGACGTCGACGGCCGCGAGTACCTCGACTTCGTCGGGGGGATCGCGGTGTCCTCGCTCGGACACGCCCATCCCGCAGTGGTCGCCGCGGTCAGCGAGCAGGTGGCGCGGTTGGTCCACACCTCCAACCTCTACGTGCACGCGCCGGGCGTGACCTTGGCCGAGCGTCTCCTCGAACTGGCCGGCACCCCCGGCCGGGTCTTCTTCGGCAACAGTGGCGCCGAGGCGGTCGAGTGTGCGTTGAAGATCGTCCGCCGCCACGGCCACACCCACGGCGAGCGGGTCGAGATCGTCTCGACGTCGAACAGTTTCCACGGCCGGACCCTCGGCGCGCTCTCCGTGACCGGGAACCCCGCCAAGCGCGAGCCGTTCGCGCCGCTGCCCGGGCCGGTCACCTTCGCGCCGTACGGCGACGTGGACGCGTTGCGGGCGGTCGTCGGGCCGCAGACCGCGGGCGTCGTGGTCGAACCGCTGCAGGGGGAGGGCGGGGTCGTCGAGCCACCCGCGGGCTACCTGGCCGCGGTGCGCGAGCTGTGTGACTCCGCGGGTGCGCTGCTGGTCGTCGACGAGGTGCAGTCCGGGATCGGTCGCACCGGCCACTGGTTCGCCGCGCTCGCCGAGGGGGTCCGGCCCGACGTCATGACCCTGGCCAAGGGGCTCGGCGGCGGCATGCCCATCGGGGCGTGCCTCGCGTTCGGTGACGTCGCCACCACGTTCGCGCCCGGCGACCACGGCAGCACCTTCGGTGGCAACCCCGTGTCCTGCGCCGCGGCGCTCGCCGTGCTCGACACGATCGCGGACCAGCACCTGCTCGACCACGTCAAGCGGGTGGGCGAGCACCTCGCCGACGGCCTGGCTTCGATCGACAGCCCGCTGGTCGCGGGTGTGCGCGGCGTCGGGCTGTGGCGCGGGCTCGCGCTGACCGGTGACCACGCCGCCGCGGTCGAGACCGTTGCTCGGAGCAACGGTCTGTTGGTGAACACCGTCAAGCCCGCCGTGCTGCGGCTCGCGCCGCCCCTCATCGTCACCGACGCCGAGGTCGACCGGGCGGTCGCCGTCCTGAGCGATGCCGTCCACACCGTCGCCGCGGAGGTGGCCCCGTGACCCGCCACTTCCTCCGCGACGACGACCTGACCCCGACCGAACAGGCCGAGGTCCTGGCGCTGGCCGCGGACATGAAGGCCAACCGTTTCGCGCACGCGCCGCTCGCGGGCCCCCGGACCGTGGCGGTGCTGTTCGACAAACCGTCGACCCGCACCCGGGTCTCGTTCGCCGCGGGCATCGCCGAACTGGGTGGCAGCCCGCTCGTCATCGACGGCGGCAGCAGCCAGATGGGGCGCGGCGAACCGGTCGCCGACACCGCACGCGTGCTCGGGCGGATGGTGAGCGCGGTCGTGTGGCGCACCTTCGCGCAGTCGGACCTCGAGACGATGGCGCAGTGCGCGGGAGTCCCGGTGGTGAACGCGCTGTCCGACGCCTTCCACCCGTGCCAGATCCTGGCCGACCTGCAGACCGTGACCGAACGCCGCGGCACGCTCGCCGGTCTCACCTTCGCCTACGTCGGCGACGCCGCGAACAACATGGCCCACTCGTACCTGCTCGGCTGTGCCACCGCCGGGATGCACGTGCGGGTCGCGGGTCCCGACGGGTACCTGCCCGATCCCGCGGTGGTGCTCGACGCCGAACGGATCGCCGAGCAGACCGGCGGGTCGGTGCTCGTGACGGCGGACCCCGCCGCGGCGTTCGCCGGGGCCGACGTCGTCGCGACCGACACCTGGGTGTCCATGGGTCAGGAGGACGAGAAGGTCGAGCGGATGAACCTGTTCGGCGACTACGCCGTGACCCGGGCCGCCCTCGCCGCGAGCCACCCCGACGTCGTCGTGCTGCACTGCCTGCCGGCGTACCGGGGCCTGGAGATCGAGGCCGAGGTCATCGACGCGCCCGGCACCGCGGTCTGGGACGAGGCGGAGAACCGACTGCACGCGCAGAAGGCGCTGCTCGCGTTCCTGCTGGAGCGGGCGTGACGGCCGGACTCGAGCGCGCGAGCAAGGCGACCCGGCACGCCCGGATCGTCGACATCCTGGCCCGTGAACCGGTGCGGTCCCACGGCGAGCTCGCCACCCACCTCGCCGAGGGTGGCCTCCACGTCACCCAGGCCACGCTGTCCCGCGATCTCGACGAACTCGGTGCGGTCAAACTGCGCCCGCCGGACGGCGGGGTGCCGGTGTACGTCGTCCCCGAGGACGGCTCCCCGGTGGCCGTCCGTCGTGAGGGCGACGCCCCGCCGCACCGGCTCGCGCGCCTGGTGGGTGAACTGCTCACCTCTGCCGAGGCCAGTGGGAACCTGGTGATCCTGCGGACCCCGCCGGGCGCTGCGGGGTTCCTCGCGTCCGCCGTCGACCGCGCCGGTCTGCCCGACGTCCTCGGGACCATCGCCGGGGATGACACCATCCTCGTGGTCGTCCGCGATCCCGACGGCGGCCCGCGCCTCGCCCAGAACCTCCGCGACCTCGTCGCACCGCGTCACGAACCCTGAGGAGTCCAGCCCTTCATGAGCAAGGTCGTCACGTCACTGCCCGTCGGCGAACGCGTCGGCATCGCCTTCTCCGGCGGTCTCGACACCTCGGTCGCGGTCGCCTGGATGCGCAGCAAGGGCGCCGTCCCGTGCACGTACACCGCCGACATCGGCCAGTACGACGAGCCCGACATCTCCGGGGTGCCCGAGCGGGCGCGGCAGTACGGCGCCGAGATCGCCCGGGCCGTCGACTGCCGTCGTGAGCTGGTCGAGGAGGGCCTCGCCGCGATGGCGTGCGGCGCCTTCCACGTCCGCACCGGCGGCCGCACCTACTTCAACACCACACCTCTCGGCCGGGCCGTCACCGGCACCCTGCTGGTGCGCGCGATGCAGACCGACGACGTCCACATCTGGGGCGACGGCTCGACGTTCAAGGGCAACGACATCGAGCGCTTCTACCGCTACGGGCTGCTCGCGAACCCCTCCCTGCGCATCTACAAACCGTGGCTCGACGCCGACTTCGTGTCCGAGCTCGGGGGTCGCGCGGAGATGAGCCAGTGGTTGGTCGACCACGACCTGCCCTACCGCGACAGCAAGGAGAAGGCGTACTCGACCGACGCCAACATCTGGGGCGCCACCCACGAGGCGAAGACGCTCGAGCACCTCGACGTCTCGATGGAGACCGTCGAACCGATCATGGGCGTGCGGTTCTGGGACCCGTCGGTCGCGATCGAGACCGAGGACGTCACCGTGCGGTTCGTCGCCGGGCGCCCGGTGGCGATCAACGGCGTGCAGTTCGACGACCCGGTGCTGCTCGTCACCGAGGCCAACGCCGTCGGCGGCCGTCACGGGCTGGGCATGTCCGACCAGATCGAGAACCGGATCATCGAGGCCAAGTCCCGCGGCATCTACGAGGCGCCGGGCATGGCGCTGCTCTGGATCGCGTACGAGCGACTGCTCAACGCCATCCACAACGAGGACACGGTCGCGAACTACCACGGCGAGGGCCGCAAACTCGGCCGCCTGCTCTACGAAGGACGCTGGTTGGACCCGCAGGCGCTCATGATCCGCGAGCCCCTGCAACGGTGGGTCGCGTCGGTCGTCACGGGCGAGGTGACCCTGCGACTCCGGCGCGGTGACGACTACACGATCCTGCGCACCGAGGGCCCGGCGTTCAGCTACCACCCCGACAAGCTGTCGATGGAACGCACCGAGAGCGCCGCGTTCGGTCCGGTCGACCGGATCGGTCAGCTCACGATGCGCAACCTCGACATCGCCGACTCCCGCGCCAAGCTCGAGCTGTACGCGGGCCAGCCGTTGGACCAGGGGCAGGTGCTGGTCGAGAACGGCACCTTGTTCGGCGCCATCCCCGCGGGCAACGCCGCGCAGATCGCCGAGAACCCCGCACCCGGTGACGACGAGGCGGCGCTCGACCAGGCCGCGATGGAATTCGGCAGTGACTGACGACGCCGGCCCGGGGACGGCGGCCGGACGGCTGTGGGGCGGCCGGTTCGCCAGTGGCCCGTCGCCCGAACTGACCGCGCTGTCGTTGTCGACCCACTTCGACTGGCGCCTCGCCGCCGTCGACCTGCGCTCGTCCATGGCGCATGCACGAGTGCTCGCGCGGGCGGGTCTGCTCACCGACGACGAGCTCCGCGTGATGCTCGGCGGACTCGAGCAGTTGCTGGCCGAGGTGCGGGCGGGAACGTTGCACCCTGATCCGGACGACGAAGACGTGCACGGTGCGTTGGAACGTGAGCTGGTGCAACGGTTGGGCGCGGTGGGCGGCAAGCTCCGTGCCGGCCGCAGCCGCAACGACCAGATCGCGACGGACCTGCGGCTCTGGTTGCGGGGGCACGTCCGGGCGCTGGTCGGCCAGGTGCTGGACCTCGTCGACGCCCTGGCCGGGCAGGCGGATGCGCACGTCGGCGTCGCCATGCCGGGGATGACCCACCTGCAGCACGCGCAACCGGTGCTGCTCGGTCACCACCTGCTCGCCCACGCTCAGGCGCTGCTGCGCGATGTCGCCCGGTTGCGCGACTGGGACGTCCGTGCCGCGGTGTCCCCGCTGGGTTCCGGAGCCCTCGCCGGGTCGTCGTTGCCGTTGGACCCCGCGGCCGTCGCCGCCGACCTGGGTTTCGACGCACCGGCCGAGAACTCCATCGACGCCGTCAGCGACCGCGACTTCGCCGCCGAGTACCTGTTCGCCGCGACGATGGTGGGGATCCACCTGTCGCGGCTGGCCGAGGAGGTCATCGTCTGGGCCACGCCGGCGTTCCGCTGGGTGCGGTTGCCGGACTCGTGGTCGACGGGGTCCTCGATCATGCCGCAGAAGAAGAACCCCGACATCGCGGAGCTCGCCCGGGGCAAGAGCGGCCGGCTGCTGGGTGACCTCACCGGGCTGCTGGCCACGCTCAAGGCCCTCCCGCTCGCGTACGACCGTGACCTGCAGGAGGACAAGGAGCCGGTCTTCGACGCCGCCGACCAGCTGGTGATGCTGTTGCCGGCCGTCACCGGACTCGTGACCCACCTGTGGTTCGACCGGGACCGGCTGACCGCCGCCGCGCCGTCGGGCTTCGCGCTCGCGACCGACGTCGCCGAGTGGCTGGTGCGGCAGGGGGTCGCGTTCCGGGACGCGCACGAGATCAGCGGGGCGCTGGTGTCGTGGTGCGAGGCGCGCGACCGTGAACTGTTGGACCTCACCGACGACGAGTTGCGTGAGGTCGACGAGCGGTTGGTCGGTGCGGGCGAGGTCCTCACCGTGCAGGGGGCGCTGGCGGCACGGGCCGCGGTCGGCGGCACGGCGCCCGACCGGGTGGCCGACCAGACGGCACGGCTCCGGTCGCGGGTGGACGACGCGCGGACCTGGGTGGACGCGTGGAGCCCGGACGCCCCCTGACCCCGTCGGGTGCGGCTCTGCTGCGCGTCCTGCAACGGGGATCGGTGGCGGCGGCACCCCGCCTGCTCGGCGCCACCCTGGTCTCCGACGTCGGAGGTCGGGTGGCGGTGCGGGTGACCGAGGTCGAGGCGTACCGGGAGGACGACCCCGCGTCGCACTCCGCCCGGGGTCGCACCCCGCGCACCGCGGTGATGTTCGGCCCGGCGGGAGTGCTCTACGTGTACTTCGTCTACGGGATGCACTGGGCGGCCAACGTCAGCTGCGGCGCCGACGGCGTGGGGGAGGCGGTGCTGATCCGTGCCGGCGAGGTCGTCGAGGGCGTGGACCTCGCCCGGACCCGACGGCTCTCCGCGCGACGCGACGCCGACCTCGCCCGGGGACCGGCACGGTTGGCGGCCGCCCTGGGTCTCGACCGCGCGGTGCTCGGTGTCGACCTGCTGGACCCGGCCTCACCGGTCCGGCTCGAGCCCGCGCCGCGGCGGGTTGTCGCCGACGTCGGGCCGCGGGTCGGCGTGAACCACGCCGCCGACGTGCCGTGGCGGTGGTGGGTCCCCGGAGATCCCACCGTGTCGCCCTTCCGAGCGGGGACCCGGCGCCGCAACGGGCCCACGGCGCCCCCTACCGATGAAGCTGCGGGTCTGCAAGCCGCCAGGCCGAAGAAAAGAAGGTGACGGGCGTCTCGACCCCCTGGTTTGGCGATCCGGCGATCCGTGTGTAATGTTATGCAAGTCGGAGCGCGAGAGCGAGCCGGCCGCCTGACTCGAAGCGCCAGACGGAGCAGCCGCGAGGTTGGTCCACAGAGCCCACCGAGTCACCGGGCAGAGCGGGGTTTGACTCCGCGACACTGACCGACTAGCGTTTCACGGGTTGCCCCGAAGCTGACCGAGAGGTCAGGGACGGTGCGCGTCCGCTCCTTGAGAACTCAACAGCGTGCCGAAAGTCAGTGCCATTAAGCACTAACCTCCGTTCGGTCCGTACCGACCCCGCACTCGCGGGTCACGGGCAGACCGCAATGGAATTCCTTTGGTACAACGAGTAATCCGTCCGGCTTCGGTCGGGCGGGCCAGCTCGTCACAACCAAGATCATGCCACGCGAGTGGCGACTTTCTGTGTCGATACAGCGGTCTTCGGACCGCGTGTCATACATACCTTCACGGAGAGTTTGATCCTGGCTCAGGACGAACGCTGGCGGCGTGCTTCACACATGCAAGTCGAGCGAGGCCCTCTCTTCGGAGAGGAGCCCTAGCGGCGAACGGGTGAGTAACACGTGGGCAACCTGCCCTCAGCTCTGGGATAAGCCCGGGAAACCGGGTCTAATACCGGATACGACTCCTGCAGGCATCTGCCGGGAGTGGAAAGATTCATCGGCTGAGGATGGGCCCGCGGCCTATCAGCTTGTTGGTGGGGTAACGGCCCACCAAGGCGACGACGGGTAGCCGGCCTGAGAGTGCGACCGGCCACACTGGGACTGAGACACGGCCCAGACTCCTACGGGAGGCAGCAGTGGGGAATCTTGCACAATGGGCGAAAGCCTGATGCAGCGACGCCGCGTGAGGGATGACGGCCTTCGGGTTGTAAACCTCTTTCAGCAGGGACGAAGCGCAAGTGACGGTACCTGCAGAAGAAGGACCGGCCAACTACGTGCCAGCAGCCGCGGTAATACGTAGGGTCCAAGCGTTGTCCGGAATTATTGGGCGTAAAGAGCTCGTAGGCGGCTTGTCGCGTCGGCTGTGAAAACCTGGGGCTCAACCCCGGGCCTGCAGCCGATACGGGCAAGCTAGAATTCGGTAGGGGAGACTGGAACTCCTGGTGTAGCGGTGAAATGCGCAGATATCAGGAAGAACACCGGTGGCGAAGGCGGGTCTCTGGGCCGATATTGACGCTGAGGAGCGAAAGCGTGGGGAGCGAACAGGATTAGATACCCTGGTAGTCCACGCCGTAAACGGTGGGCGCTAGGTGTGGGCAACATTCCACGTTGTCTGTGCCGCAGCTAACGCATTAAGCGCCCCGCCTGGGGAGTACGGCCGCAAGGCTAAAACTCAAAGGAATTGACGGGGGCCCGCACAAGCGGCGGAGCATGTGGCTTAATTCGATGCAACGCGAAGAACCTTACCTGGGTTTGACATGCAGGGAAATCTCGTAGAGATACGGGGTCCGCAAGGGCCTTGCACAGGTGGTGCATGGCTGTCGTCAGCTCGTGTCGTGAGATGTTGGGTTAAGTCCCGCAACGAGCGCAACCCTCGTCCTATGTTGCCAGCGAGTCATGTCGGGGACTCATAGGAGACTGCCGGGGTCAACTCGGAGGAAGGTGGGGATGACGTCAAGTCATCATGCCCCTTATATCCAGGGCTGCACACATGCTACAATGGCCGGTACAAAGGGCTGCGATACCGCAAGGTGGAGCGAATCCCAGAAAGCCGGTCTCAGTTCGGATTGGGGTCTGCAACTCGACCCCATGAAGTCGGAGTCGCTAGTAATCGCAGATCAGCAACGCTGCGGTGAATACGTTCCCGGGCCTTGTACACACCGCCCGTCAAGTCACGAAAGTCGGTAACACCCGAAGCCGGTGGCCCAACCCTTGTGGAGGGAGCCGTCGAAGGTGGGATCGGCGATTGGGACTAAGTCGTAACAAGGTAGCCGTACCGGAAGGTGCGGCTGGATCACCTCCTTTCTAAGGAGCACTTGCCGCCGGCCTCGATGAGGCAGGCGGCCAGAGCCGTTTCGTGACCGTACGTGTCACGGCGGTAGCTCACGGGTGGAACACTGACCAGTTCGGTACGCCTCGACACCATGTCGTCAGTACCAGCGAGCCTCCGGGCGAGCAGGGAACCTCGAGACGGAGTCGTGGCAAGCCGTAGGCACGCTGTTGAGTCCTGAGGGAGTGGACGAACTCCTTCTGGGTCCGACCCCCTGACGTTGCGCTCACCGAGTGCAGCGTCGTCGTGGTCCGACCAGCCGGCCGTCCCGCTCGTCGAACGGCGCATCAGTCGATGCGTACGCGATGGATCAGCGCGGACGTGCCGCCCGTACCTTGAGAACTGCACAGTGGACGCGAGCATCTTTGTGGCCAAGTTGATAAGGGCGCACGGTGGATGCCTTGGCACCAGGAACCGAAGAAGGACGTAGAGGACTGCGATAAGCCTCGGGGAGCTGTCGATCGAGCTGTGATCCGAGGATTTCCGAATGGGGAAACCCGGCAAGAGTCATGTCTTGTCACCCTCACCTGAACACATAGGGTGAGTGGAGGGAACGTGGGGAAGTGAAACATCTCAGTACCCACAGGAAGAGAAAGCAACCGCGATTCCGAGAGTAGTGGCGAGCGAAATCGGAACAGGCCAAACCGAGTACACGTGATAGCTGGCAGGCGTTGTGTAATCGGGGTTGTGGGACCGCATTGCTGATTCTGCTAGATCAGCGAGGAGTCAGAAAGCATCGTAGTTAGTCGAAGAACCTGGGAAGGTTCGGCACAGAGGGTGATACCCCCGTAGACGAAAACTCGATGCCTCCTTTTGCGTCATCCCAAGTAGCAGCGAGCCCGTGAAATTCGCTGTGAATCTGGCGGGACCACCCGCTAAGCCTAAATATTCCCTGGTGACCGATAGCGGACAAGTACCGTGAGGGAAAGGTGAAAAGTACCCCGGGAGGGGAGTGAAATAGTACCTGAAACCGTGCGCTTACAAGCCGTGGGAGCGTCGCTGCACCTTGCGTGCAGTCGTGACCGCGTGCCTTTTGAAGAATGAGCCTGCGAGTTAGCGGTACGTGGCGAGGTTAACCCGTGAGGGGAAGCCGTAGCGAAAGCGAGTCCGAACAGGGCGATACAGTCGCGTGCTCTAGACCCGAAGCCGAGTGATCTACCCATGGCCAGGTTGAAGCGCGGGTAAGACCGCGTGGAGGACCGAACCCACTTAGGTTGAAAACTGAGGGGATGAGCTGTGGGTAGGGGTGAAAGGCCAATCAAACTCGGTGATAGCTGGTTCTCCCCGAAATGCATTTAGGTGCAGCGTCGCGTGTTTCTTGCCGGAGGTAGAGCTACTGGATGGTCTAGGGGGCCCACAAGCTTACCGAAATCAGCCAAACTCCGAATGCCGGTAAGTGAGAGCGCGGCAGTGAGACTGCGGGCGATAAGGTTCGTAGTCGAGAGGGAAACAACCCAGAACACCAGCTAAGGCCCCTAAGCGTGTGCTAAGTGGGAAAGGATGTGGAGTCGCACAGACAACCAGGAGGTTGGCTTAGAAGCAGCCACCCTTTAAAGAGTGCGTAATAGCTCACTGGTCAAGTGGTTCTGCGCCGACAATGTAGCGGGGCTCAAGCACACCGCCGAAGCTGTGTCATTCACGTGTCAGCCTGTCGTCGTTCTTCGGATCGCCGGCCAGGTACGTGGATGGGTAGGGGAGCGTCGTGTGCCGGAAGAAGCGGCGGGGTAACCCAGCCGTGGACGGCACACGAGTGAGAATGCAGGCATGAGTAGCGAAAGGCGAGTGAGAAACTCGCCCGCCGAATGACCAAGGGTTCCTGGGCCAGGCTAATCCGCCCAGGGTAAGTCGGGACCTAAGGCGAGGCCGACAGGCGTAGTCGATGGACAACGGGTTGATATTCCCGTACCCGCGAAAGAGCGCCCATGCTGAACCCAGTAATGCTAAGTGTCTGAAGCCGGTGAGTCCTTCGGGACGATCTCGGTGGAACACACGACCCGAACTGGTAGTAGGCAAGCGATGGGGTGACGCAGGAAGGTAGTCGTACCGGTCAGTGGATATACCGGGGTAAGCGTGTAGGGCGTTGTGTAGGCAAATCCGCACAACAATGCCTGAGACGCGACGCATAGCCGATTGAGGCGAATTCGATGATCCTATGCTGCCGAGAAAAGCCTCTAGCGAGCTCTGAGCGGCCCGTACCCCAAACCGACACAGGTGGTCAGGTAGAGAATACCAAGGCGATCGAGAGAACCATGGTTAAGGAACTCGGCAAAATGCCCCCGTAACTTCGGGAGAAGGGGGGCCAGTTCGCGTGATCGGATCTTGCATCCGTGAGCGTGGGCCGGCCGCAGAGACCAGCGAGAAGCGACTGTTTACTAAAAACACAGGTCCGTGCGAAGTTGCAAGACGATGTATACGGACTGACGCCTGCCCGGTGCTGGAAGGTTAAGAGGACGGGTCAGCTCTTCGGAGCGAAGCTCAGAATTTAAGCCCCAGTAAACGGCGGTGGTAACTATAACCATCCTAAGGTAGCGAAATTCCTTGTCGGGTAAGTTCCGACCTGCACGAATGGCGTAACGACTTCTCGACTGTCTCAACCATGGACTCGGCGAAATTGCACTACGAGTAAAGATGCTCGTTACGCGCGGCAGGACGGAAAGACCCCGGGACCTTTACTATAGCTTGATATTGGTGTTCGGTTCGGATTGTGTAGGATAGGTGGGAGACTGTGAAGTCGGCACGCCAGTGTCGGTGGAGTCATCGTTGAAATACCACTCTGTTCGAATTGGATGTCTAACCTCGGTCCGTGATCCGGATCAGGGACAGTGTCAGGTGGGTAGTTTAACTGGGGCGGTTGCCTCCCAAAATGTAACGGAGGCGCCCAAAGGTTCCCTCAGCCTGGTTGGCAATCAGGTGTTGAGTGCAAGTGCACAAGGGAGCTTGACTGTGAGACTGACACGTCGAGCAGGAGCGAAAGCTGGGACTAGTGATCCGGCACCGGCATGTGGAAGCGGTGTCGCTCAACGGATAAAAGGTACCCCGGGGATAACAGGCTGATCTTCCCCAAGAGTCCATATCGACGGGATGGTTTGGCACCTCGATGTCGGCTCGTCGCATCCTGGGGCTGGAGTCGGTCCCAAGGGTTGGGCTGTTCGCCCATTAAAGCGGCACGCGAGCTGGGTTTAGAACGTCGTGAGACAGTTCGGTCCCTATCCGCCGCGCGCGCAGGAGATTTGAGAAGGGCTGTCCCTAGTACGAGAGGACCGGGACGGACGAACCTCTGGTGTGCCAGTTGTTCCGCCAGGAGCACCGCTGGTTGGCTACGTTCGGAAGGGATAACCGCTGAAAGCATCTAAGCGGGAAGCTCGCTTCAAGATGAGATCTCCCATCCGTTATGGAGTAAGGCCCCCGGCTAGACCACCGGGTTGATAGGCCGGAGGTGGAAGCGTGGCAACACGTGGAGCTGACCGGTACTAATAGGCCGAGGACTTGCCTACAATCCTCTTTCGAGAGGGCTCGCGTCCACTGAGCAGTTCCCGAGATACGGTCGGGTTCGCTCCCTCGTCGACCTTTCGGGTCGATGCGGGTCCGAGTAGCCGGACACATCTCCATAGAGTTTCGGTGGTCATAGCGAGAGGGAAACGCCCGGTCCCATCCCGAACCCGGAAGCTAAGCCTCTCAGCGCCGATGGTACTGCACGGGTGACTGTGTGGGAGAGTAGGACGCCGCCGGACACACCTTCGCAAAAGCCGCCCTTCGGGGCGGCTTTTGTGTTTTCCGGGCATTGTTCGACGCCCGGTGTTGTTCCATTGCTCGACCCACACTTCCACAGCGTCACCGCGCCGACGTCGCCATCGACCGGCATCCACGGACACTGCTGCATCTCACGAACGAGGACCCCGCACACCATGACCCAGCCCGAGGACCGCCGCGACGACGACCCGCGCCGCGACCGCACCACCCGTCCGGACCGCTCCCAGCGACCGGCCCGTCCGACGTCCGGAGGCGCACGCAACTCCGATTCGCGTGGCGGCCGAGCCGGCTCGGACCGCACCGGGGGTGGGCCACGTGGTGGCGCGGGGGACCGCTCAGGTCGCCCCGCGGGCGGCGCAGCCCGCGATCGCTCGGGCAGTCGTCCGGGCTCCACGGGCGGACGTCCCGCCAGCGGTGATCGCACCGGCGGGTACGGCGGCCGTCCGTCCGGCGGTGGTGACCGCACCGGCGGTTCCGGTGGGCGCCTGTCCGGTGCCGGCGGTCGTGGAGCTCTCGGTCGCGGTGACCGCGACGCCACACGTGGCGCCGGTCCGCGTTCTGGTTCCAGCCGTCCCGCACCCGCGGGTCGCCGGGACGGCGATCCGCGTCGTGGCGGTGCGGACAGCACGCGGGGTCCCCGCCCGGAGCGTCGTGGCGACACGCGCGGTGACTCTCGCCGCGGCGGACCGAACCCGGCACGCGGAACGGACTCTGCGCGAGGAGCACGGCCGGAACGGCGCTCGGACTCCCGTGGTGACGACCGTCGTGGAGCACGCGGTCAGTCCCGTCCGTCCGAACCCCGGGAGACGTTCGAGCCCGCCCCGCGTCTGGAGATCCCGTCGTGGGCGCGCAGTGCGGAACTGGACCCCTCGGTGCGTTCGGCGCTGCGATCGTTGTCCGCGCGCGCCGCGGAGGAGGTCGGTGGCCACCTCGCCGCCGCTGCCGAGCTGCTGGACGACGACCCCCAGACCGCCCTCGCGCACGCCCGCGCTGCCCGCGCTCACGCCGCGCGCGTCGCGGTGGTGCGCGAGGCCGTGGGGATCGCCGCGTACCGGGCCGAGGAGTGGACCGAGGCCCTCACCGAGCTGCGGGCCGCGCACCGGATGAGCGGCGAGTACTACCTCATCCCGTTGCTGATGGACACCGAGCGTGCTCTCGGTCGGCCGCAGGCGGCGCTCAAGCTCGCCGAGAGCTTGCGGGGTAAGCGTCTCGACGCCGCCACCCACGTCGAGCTCGCGGTGGTGATGGCGGGTGTCCGGCGCGACCTGGGCTCCGCCGACGCGGCGCTCGCGGTGCTCGAGCGTGAGGACCTGACGCGTCGGCGTGAGCCCGAACTGTCGGTGCGGCTCTGGTACGCCTACGCCGACGCGCTCGAGTCCGCCGGCCGGCGTGACGAGGCCGCGAACTGGTTCGGCCAGGCCGCCGGTCTGGACCGCGACGGCGTCACCGACGCCGCGGACCGCGCCGCCAACCTGCTCTGACCTGACGTCGGCTCTGGACCTCGACCTGAGGTCGGGGCCCGCGATCTGTGGACGGTGGACGGTTGTCCACAGATCGCGGCTGACCCCACCACGGCGACCGCGGATCGCCCAGGCTGGTCGGCATGAGTCCCCGAACCGCCACCGCGGAGTCCGCCCGGCCCGATGCCGCTGTGCCGTGGCAGAACACCGTCGTCCTCTGCGGCCGGCTGACCGCCGGCCCAGAACCCGTCGAACTCCCCAGCGGTGATCCGTTGTGGCGGTTCCGGGTCACCGTGGAGCGCCCGACCGGCCGCACCGCGAGAGCGGGTGAAGCGTCCCGGCGTGTGGTCGATGCTGTCGACTGCTCGACCGGTCTGCCGAAGGTCGCCCAGCGGCTCGAGCGGCTCGCGGTCGGGTCACCGATCGAGGTCAGCGGCATGTTGACCCGCCGGTTCTGGCGCTCGGCGGGTGGGCCCGCCAGCCGTTACGAGGTGGTTGTCGACCGCGTCACCGCGGTGCGGCGCAGCACCACACGGGCCTCGGCCTGACCGACGGGGCGTCGTGCGGTCAGGACTCGGGTTGCTCGTCGGCGAAGCGCCGGATGACCAACCCCGATGCGGGCTTCGGAACGAACAGGGTCGACTTGCGCGGCATCCGGCCGCCGGCTCGAGCCACGGCCATGACGGCTTCGACCGGCGTCGGTCGGAGCAACACCGCCACACCGCCGGTCTCCGCCGCCAGTTGCACCGCCTCGTCCACGTCGTGTGCGTAGCGCACCGTCTCGACCGTGTCCGCGACGCCGAGCCGGCGCTCGATGAGGTCGCGGTGCACCGCCACCACGTCGAGGTCCGAACCCAGCTCCTCGGTGGGCGAGCGCAGCCCCTCGACGACCACCGCGCCACCCGCGTCCGTCAGCACCACCGCAGCGCCGGTCGCGGAGTCCGGGCGCTGCTCGATCTCGTGCAGGGCGGCGAGGGCGTCGTCCACCGGCGTGACCGTGAGATCCGGACCGTCGCTCTCCCGCTCGAGGCGGCGGACGGCTTCGCCGAGGTCGACCCCGGGGATCACGCGGTGGATTGCCTCCACCTGCGCGCCGTACGTGGAGGTGTCGACCAGCAGCGTCAGGCCGCGGTCCCACGGCCCGGCGCCATGCTCGGCGGTCCGTCGCGCCTGCAGCTCGCGGTACGTGGCGTAGCGGTGGTGTCCGTCGGCGATGACCGCGGTGTGCTGCGAGAGGTCCGCCGCGACGGCGGCGTGGGCCTCCGGATCCGTCACCGCCCACAGCCGGTGGGTCACACCATCCGGTGTGGTGACGTTCGCGAGCTCGCGCGCGGAGCTGTCCGTGCGGTCGACCGCGGCCACGAGGTCGCTGGTCGCACCGCCGCCGGGGTAGACGAGGTAGATCGGCTCGAGGTTCGCGTCGGTCGCCTCCATGAGCGCCAGGCGGTCGGCCACCGGCCCCGCCATGACGTTCTCGTGGGGGAGGATCACGCCGTCGGAGGGGTCGTGCAGCGTCACCGCACCGACCACGCCGCGCGTGGTCGCCTCGCCGGTGCTCATCTCGTAGACGTAGAGCGCGGGTTCGGCGTCGACCGCCATGACCGGCCCGTCGTCCTCGGCGCTCCAGCCGGCGAGGGTGTCGGCCGCCCCGCTGTACGGGTCGGAACCGTCGTCGGTGCGGGGGAGGATCACGGTCACGACGTTGTCGGCGTTCCCGGCGACCAGTGCGGCTCGCTCCGCGTCGTCGATGACGTCGTAGGGCGGCGAGAGCAACTGGGCCAGGTGTGCGGTGTCGGTGTACCGCCGCGCCCGGAAGGGCGCGAGGGACAGTCCGGCGGAGGCCGGAGGACGAGGAGCCGCAGCGTCGGTCACGAGCGGCGATGCTATCGGCGGCCGCGGGCGCGACCGGTGCGGGCGGGTCAGGGGGACCTGCCAAGCTGGCCGGGTGAGTCACCGACTGCGCGGTTCGAAGCGCCCCCTGACCGAGCTCCACGACGTGGCGCTGCTCGACCTCGACGGGGTGGTCTACGTCGGCGACCGTCCGGTCCCGGGCGCACCGGAGGCGCTGGAGACGGCTCGGTCGGCCGGGATGCGGCTCGCGTTCGTCACCAACAACGCCTCCCGTACGGCGTCGGCCGTGGCCGACCGCTTGCGGGGGATGGGCGTGGCGGCGACCGCCGACGAGGTCACCACGTCGGCCCAAGCCGCCGCCCGCCACCTCGCCGAGCTGCTCCCGCCCGGTTCCGCCGTGTTGGTGGTGGGCGGCGAGGGTCTCCGCGGTGCGGTGACCGACCGCGGTCTGCGGCCGGTCTCGACCGCGGTCGACCCCGACTCCGGCGAGCCGGTCGCGGCGGTCGTCCAGGGTTTCGCGCCGGAGGTCGGCTGGACGCTGCTCGCCGAGGCGGCTGTGGCGATCCGGGCCGGAGCGCGGTGGGTCGCCACCAACCTGGACCGGACAATCCCGAGCGAGCGCGGACCGCTGCCGGGCAACGGAGCGCTGGTCCACGTGCTGCAGTTCGCGTTCGGCTTCACGCCGGAGTCCACGGGCAAACCCGACCCGACGATGCACCTGGAGTCGGTCGACCGGTCCGCCGCGGCGAACCCGCTGGTGGTCGGCGACCGGCTGGACACCGACGTCGAGGGAGCTGTGCGGGCCGGGGCGCCGAGCCTGCTGGTGCTGTCGGGGGTCACGGACGCCGTGGGTGTCCTGGGCGCCGGGCCGGGGGAGCGCCCGGACCACCTGGCCCGCGACGTCGGGGGGCTGTTGACCACCCACCCAGAGGTGGACTGGTCGGATCCGGCGACGAGCGCGCTCGAGGTCGGGCGGTGGCGGGCGACCCTCGCCGACGGCCAGGTGCGTCTCGCCAGGTCGGGGGCGGGGCAGGCGGGGTCGGGCGACGACGCGCTCGACGCGCTGCGGCTGGTCGCGCCCGCGGTGTGGCGCACGGTCGACACGGCACCGGAGGCCGGTGGTGCGGGCGCCCCCGGGGTCGATGCGGTGGTGGTCGCCGACGACGCGGAGGCGGAACGGGTCCTGGCGGCGTGGGGGTTGGCCGCGGGTGGGCCCGGCGGGGTCAGAACAACGCGCGGAGCTTGAGCAGGTCGAAGACGCTGGCGTCGACCTTGAGCTTGCCGGAAGCCCACGCGGAGGCGAAGCCGAGCGAGCCGTCGGTCAGCGCGACCAGGGTGTCGCTGGCCATCGCGAGCTTGATCTGCGCGTCGGCCTGGGCGACCTCGTGGATGTCGTGCAGTCCGCCGTCGCGCAGGCGGCCCTGGAAGACGGTGTCGAGATCGGTGATGGTGGCAGCGATGGTCCGGTCCAGGACGACCTTCTTGCGGGTCTTCTCGTCGACCTGACCGAGCATGTCCGCCAGTCGCGCGAACGCCGCTTCGCACTCCTGCTTGGTCGCCACCGGCGCGTCGCCTCCGAGGGTCGGGCCCGCGACGTCCGGGCGCGGTCGCGCGGGGATGTCGGTCGGGCTCACTACTGTGGCGGCGGGTGTCGGACCCGCCGGACGCGGACGTTACCGGAGGCGGAACCGGCACCACCGACGACGAGTGCGTGACGACGGAAGGGGTGGACGACGGTGTCCGATGAGACCGTGGCCGGCAACGGGTCGGAACCCACCGCGGCCGGCGAACCGGCTCCCACTCCCGCGACCCCGACCGGTCCGACCCCCGCCGCCCCGGTGAGCGCGGGTGACGGAACGACCGGCGCGGGTGACGCGCCCGTCCCCGGCGACCCTGTGCGCCGCGACCTCGCAGCGGTGGAGGACGCGATGGCGCGGGCGCGGGCCGGGGTCCCGAATCCTGACGGCGGTCCGCGGGTGCCCGACGACGACGAGGTGGCGGGGCTCGAACAGGCCCACGACGCGCTGCGCACCACCCTCGACCGGGTCGAGCGGGGTGGCTGAGGTGACGCGACCCGCGCCGGTCGCGGCGTCGAACGCCACGACCGGGCCGGTGGACCCGGTGGATCCGGTGGATCCGGTGGACCCGGTGGATCCGGTGGACCCGGCCGAGGGGACGGCGACGCAGCGGTTGGACGTCGCGCTCGTCAGTCGGGGGCTCGCGCGGTCTCGCACCCACGCGGCCAAGCTCGTGGCCGCCGGACGCGTCAGCGTGGGCGGGCGGGTCGCGAAGCGCGCGTCACAGCCGGTCGGAGCTGCGCAGGTGGTCGACGTCGACGGTGGTGACGAGGACGCGCCGGGCGAGGTCGACTGGGTGTCGCGCGGCGCGGTCAAGCTGGACCGCGCGTTGTCGGCGTTCGCCCGGGACCGCGCGCCCGGAGTGCCGGTGGCGGGCTCGCGGTGCCTCGACGCCGGAGCGTCGACGGGTGGGTTCACCGAGGTCCTGCTCGGCCGGGGGGCGCGTCGGGTCGAGGCGGTCGACGTCGGGCACGACCAGTTGGCGCCGTCGGTGCGCGCCGACGCACGGGTCGGCGACCACGAGGGTGTGTCGGTCCGCGGGCTCGACCCGGCGGTGGTCGGCGGCCCGGTCGACCTGCTGGTCGCCGACCTGTCTTTCATCTCGCTGCGCACCGTCCTGGCCGACCTCGCCGCTCTGGTGCGGCCCGCGGGGCAGATGGTGCTCATGGTCAAACCGCAGTTCGAGGTCGGTCGCGCCCGCCTGCCCCGGGGTGGCGTGGTGCGCGACGCCGCCGACCGGGTCGACGCGGTGCTGGGCATCGTGACCAGTGCCCGGGCCCTCGGCTGGACCCCCGTCGCGGCGGTACCGAGCGCGCTGCCCGGCCCGGCGGGCAATCTGGAATTCTTCGTGTGGCTGACGTCGGACCCGACGGACGCCGTGGACCTGGGCGACGACGTCCTGGGCCGGATCGTGCAGGAGGCTCGATGAGCGAGGACGCGCGCGAACGCCGGGTGCTGTTGATCGCCCACACCGGCCGGCAGGACGTCGCCGACCGCACCCGCGACGCCGCCAAGGGCCTCATCGAGCGGGGGTTCCGGATCCGGATGCTCGCCGACGAAGCCGCCGACGCCGGGATGACCGGCGAGGTCGACATCGTCGAGGAGGCGGACGCGGCGCAGGGCGCCGAGTTCGCCCTGGTCTTCGGCGGCGACGGCACGTTCCTGCGGGCCTGCGAGTTGGTCCACCCGTTCGGCACGCCGCTGCTCGGCGTCAACCTCGGGCACGTCGGGTTCCTCGCCGAGGCCGAACCGCACGAGCTCGAGGCGGCGCTCGACGCGATCGCAGGCTGCCTCTACACCGTCGACCGCCGCGTGACGCTCGAGGTCGAGGTCGTCGTCGACGGCCAGGTCGCGGCCCGGACCTGGGCGCTGAACGAGGCGTCGGTCGAGAAGAGCTCCCGCGAGCGGTTGCTCGAGCTCGCCGTCTCGGTCGACGACCGGCCGGTGCTGCGCTTCGGGTGCGACGGCGTGCTGTGCGCGACCCCCACCGGCTCGACCGCCTACGCCTTCTCGGCCGGCGGGCCGATCGTCTGGCCCGACGTCGACGCCCTGCTCGTCGTCCCCAACGCCGCCCACGCCGTCTTCAGTCGGCCGCTGGTGTTGTCGCCGGAGTCCGTCGTCGAGATGGACCTGCTGCGCACCGACTTCCCGGGCGTGCTGTCGTGCGACGGTCGGCGTTCGGTGCCGTTGCCCCCGGGGTCGAAGGTGCGCATCCGCAAGTCGCCGCAGCCGGTGATGGTGGCGCGGCTGCTCGGCGACACCTTCGCCGAACGCTTGGTCGCGAAGTTCGGGATCCCGGTCCGTGGGTTCCGCGACGAGAGCTCGAGCTGATCCGGGGCCGCCTGACGATGCCCGCCGCGAGGAAGACCACCGCGAGGAAGACCGCCCCTCGCACGAGTGCCGCCCGGGAGACGACCGCTGCGCGGGAGGTCCGGGCGCAGACGGTGGCGCCCACCGCCACCGCGACCGGCTCCGCGCCCATCACCCCCGCGAAGGGCTTTACGCCCACCGCGACCGACCTCGCGCCCGACGACACGGCGACCGACCTCGCGCCCGACGACACGGCGACCGACCCCGTGCCTCACGGCATGTCGACCGCCCCCGCGCCCCACGACACGGCGCGCGGGCCGGCGGCGCTGGTGGAGCTGCGCATCCGCGACCTCGGGGTCATCGCCGACGCCGAACTCCGGCTCGGGCCGGGTCTCACCGTCCTGACCGGCGAGACCGGGGCCGGCAAGACCATGGTCGTCACGGCCCTGCTGTTGCTGTTCGGTGGCCGGGCCGAGGCCCAGCGGGTGCGGCCCGGGGCCGAACGCGCCGTGGTCGACGGTCGGTTGGCCCTGTCCGCCGACCACCCCGCGGTGCGTCGGGTCCTCGACGCCGGCGGTGACCTCGACGACGACGGCACGCTCACCCTGCGCCGGGTCGTGGCGGCGAACGGTCGTTCGCGCGCGTTCGCGGGCGGTGCGCCGGTGCCGGTCGGCGTGCTGTCCGACCTCGCCGCCGACGTCGTCGCCGTGCACGGCCAGACCGACCAGCTGCGTCTCACCCGTCCGGCGGAGCAGCGGGCCTCGCTCGACCGCTTCGCCGCGGCGCACGACCGTGCGTTCGCCGCGACCGCCGCTCGCTGGTCCGAGGCGTACGCCCGGTGGCGCGACGCCGAGCAGGCCCTGCGTGACCGGCGCGCCCGGGCGGGGGAGTTGCGGCGGGAGGCGGACTTCCTCCGGCATGGCCTCAGCGAGATCGAGCGGGCCGCGCCTCAACCCGGGGAGGACCTCGAACTGGCCACGCGCGAGGAACGGCTCGGTCACCTCGACGCCCTGCGGGAGGCCGCGCACACCGCGCACGACGCCGTGGCCGGTGACCCGGACGACCCGGCGGGCAGTGGGGTCGACGTCGCCACCCTGCTTGGCCGGGCCCGCTGGGCGCTCGACCACGCCGGCGTCGGCGACGCCGACCCGCGGATCACCGGGCTCTCCCAGCAGCTCGCGGGGCTCGCCGCGGCCGCGACCGACATCGGGACCGAGTTGTCGGCGCTGCTGGCCGACCTCGACGCCGAGGGCGCCGACCCGCTGGCGCTCGCGCGGGTGCAGGAACGACGGCACGCCCTCGCGGGCCTGGTCCGCAGCTACACCGACCCCTACGCCGACCCGCCGACCGACGGCGTCGACGGTGTCCTCGCCTGGGCCAACGCCGCCCGCACCCGCCTGGGTGATCTCGACGTCTCCGACGAGGCCCTCGCGGGCCTCGCGGCCACGGCCACCGCCGCCCGGACCGCCGCCGCGACCGCCGCGGCGGCGCTGTCTGCGGCCCGCACCCGCTCGGCGCGGAAGCTGTCGGCGGCCGTGACGGCCGAATTGGCGGGCCTCGCCATGGCTGCCGCCGCCGTCGAGGTCACCGTCACGCCCCGCACCGCGCCGGACGCCGGAGCGGCTCAACGACCAGAACCGGACCCGACCGGTACCGGAAGTCTCGAGCTCGACTCGAAGGTTGTCCACGCGACGGTGGACGGCACGGACGAGATCGCCATCGTGCTGCGTCCGCACCCGGAGGCTCCCGCCCTGCCCGTCCACCGCGGAGCGTCCGGGGGCGAGCTCTCACGGGTGATGCTCGCGCTCGAGGCCGTGCTCGCCGAGACCGATCCGGTGCCCCTGCTGGTGTTCGACGAAGTCGACGCCGGTGTCGGCGGCCGCGCGGCGGTCGAGGTCGGGGCCCGGTTGGCGCGGCTCGGTTCCCACCACCAGGTCCTCGTGGTCACCCACCTCGCGCAGGTCGCGGCGGCCGGCGACGGTCAGGTCGTCGTCACCCGCGGCGACGGCGCGGTGTCCCGGGCCGATGTGGTCGCTCTGGCAGCCGATGGCCGGACGTCCGAGCTGGCGCGCATGCTGTCCGGGCAGGACACGCCCACCGCCCGCCGTCACGCCGAGGAACTGTTGTGGACAGGCCAGCAGGCCCGCACGGTGCCCGCGCCGTGACGTCCCAGCCGCCCGGCGACCAGCGGCCCGGCGACCAGCTGCCCGACGAGGCGCAGCCGACCGCCGACGCCGGGCTCCCCGTGGACGCCCCACCGCCCGTCGACGCCGCGCCGACCCCGCCGCGCGACGCGCCCGGCCCACCCGCGGAAACCCGGCGGAAGCGCCGTCGGATGGCAGCATGGGCCCCCATGAGGCTCGCAGGCACGCTGCGTCGGCGCTCGGACACCGAGGCCGGCGTCTCGGGGACCGCGCGGCTCGACCGACGCACCAAACGACTCGTGACCCGGCTCAACCCGGGCGACATCGCGGTCATCGACCACGCCGACCTCGACCGGGTCGCGGCCGACACGCTGGTGTCGGCCAAACCCGCCGCGGTCATCAACGCGTCGCCGTCGATCACCGGGCGGTACCCCAACCTCGGCCCGGAACGCCTCGTCGAGCACGGCATCCTGCTCATCGACAACGTCGGTGAGGGCATCTTCAAGGCGGTCAAGGAAGGCAGCCGGCTCCGCATCGAGGGCGACACCGTCTACCTCGGTGACCAGCCGGTCGCGGTCGGCGCGGTGCAGGACCAGGAGTCGGTCGCCCGGCTCATGGTCGAGGCCAAGGCCGGGTTGTCCAGCCAGCTCGAGGCCTTCGCCGCCAACACCATCGAGTACATGCGCCGCGAGCGGGCGCTGCTGCTCGACGGCGTCGGCGTCCCCGACATCAGGACCAAGATCGAGGGTCGCCACGTCCTCATCGTCGTGCGCGGCTACGACTACGAGGCCGACCTGCGGGCCCTGAAGAACTACATCCGCGAGTTCCACCCGATCCTCATCGGGGTCGACGGCGGCGCCGACGCGCTGCGCGAGGCGGGGCACAAGCCCGATCTCATCGTCGGCGACATGGACTCGGTCGGCGACGAGGTGCTGCGCTCCGGCGCCGAGGTGATCGTGCACGCCTACCCCGACGGCCGCGCGCCGGGCCTCGCCCGGGTGCAGGACCTCGGCATCCAGGCCGTCACCTTCCCGACCATCGGCACCAGCGAGGACATCGCGATGCTGCTGGCCGACGAGAAGGGCGCGAGCCTGGTCGTCGCGGTCGGCACGCATAGCGGCCTCGACGAGTTCCTCGACAAGGGGCGCGGCGGCGCCGCGTCCACCTACCTCACCCGGCTGCGCCTCGGCGGCAAGCTCATCGACGCCAAGGGCGTGAACCGCCTCTACCGCAGTCGGATCTCCTCCTGGTCGCTCGTGGTGCTCGTCCTCGCGGCGTTCATCGCGATCGGCGCGGCGCTCGCCGTCTCCACCGCCGGCCAGACCTACCTCGACGTCATCGGCGCCGACTGGGACCGCTTCATCGATTGGGTACAGGGCCTGTTCTCGTGATCTCCTTCCGCTACCACGTCGTCTCGATCGTCGCGGTCTTCCTCGCGCTGGCGCTCGGCATCGTCGTCGGGACCACCGCGCTCAACGGCCCGATCACCGACGACCTCCGCAACCGGGTCGACGCCGCCAACAAGAGCACCAAGAACCTCCAGCAGCAGCTCGACACCGCGCAGTCGACCAACAGCGACGCCAACGCGTTCGTCGAACAGTTCGGGCCGCTCATCGTCAAGGACGCCCTCAAGGACAAGAAGGTCCTCGTGGTCGTGCTGCCGGGCTCGGGCTCGGCGCAGGACGACATCGCCAAGGAGGTCACCTCCGCGGGCGGGACGATCGCCGGCACCATCACGATGACCAACGACTTCTTCAGCACCGCCCGTGCGGCCGACATCACCTCGCTGGTCACCAACGGCACCCAGCCGAGCGACCTGCGTCTGCCCGCCACCGACGACGCCGTCGCCCTGGGCGGGGCGCTGCTGGCGTTCGTGCTCACCGGCAAGGGCACGGAGACCGAGCTCGCCACGACGGTGTCGGCGTTCGCCTCGCTGCAGATGCTCGAGGTCGCCGACACCGCGCAGCCCACCCCGACCGACCTGGTCGCGTTCGTCGGCACCGGTGCCCCGAGTGATGCCAAGGTCGGGACGTCGGAGGCCACGTTCGTCAGCGCCTTCCAGCAGGCCGGCGCCAAGACGGTCGTCGCGGGCGACTCCGCCTCCAACGCCACCCCCGGTCTGGTCGCGACGATCCGCGCCGACGACACCCTGGACAAGACCATCTCGACGGTCGACAACTCCGGGACGGCGATGGGCCGGATCTCGACGGTCCTCGCGCTCACCGAGGGCGCCCAGGTCGGCTCCTACGGCATCGGGACCAACGCCGACTCGCCGTACCCCAAGCTGACCAGTTGATCCGCGCGGCCGGCGCGGCGGCGGCGGCCGCGTCCGCCGCCCTCGCGGTGCTGCGGGCGGTCGACCGTTCCGCGCTCGAGGACGTCCCCGGCTGGCGTCGCACCAACTTCCGTGACCGGGAGGTCACCCTCACCGGCGGTGTGGCCGCCGCGCTGGGCGCCGCAGTCGGAGCCGGCGTCGCCGCCGATCCCCACGCGGTTGCGCTCACCATCGCGGCCGGAGGCGCCGGGGCGTACGACGACCTGGTCGGTCCGCGGCTCGAAGCCCGGGGCGACAAGGGTCTGCGTGGCCACCTCGCCGCGCTGCGCGCCGGGCGGGTGTCGGGCGGGGTCGTGAAGGTCGTCGTGATCGGCGGGACCGCGTGGTGGGCGGTCGGCCCCCACGCCCGCTCGCTGCCCGACCGCATCGTGCGCACGGTGGCGGTCGCGGGCACCGCCAACCTGGTCAACCTGCTCGACCTCCGACCCGGACGCGCGGGCAAGGTCGCCGCCGTCGCGGGCCTGCTCGCCGCCGGCCCCGCCGCGGTCGGCGCCCTCGGAGCGGCG